>NZ_RZST01000197.1:0-11114 GCF_003997575.1 Mesorhizobium sp. M1A.F.Ca.IN.022.07.1.1 | reverse complement strand
GTTGCGATGTCGCGCCTGTTCATCCTCGACGAGCCGTTCCAGGGCGTCGATATCTCGGCTCGGCGCGACATCGCAACCAAGCTCAGGGCGAGCGCCGACGGCCGCGCCACACTGCTCTTCGTCACCGAGATCGACGAGGCCCTGGAGACTGCCGACCGCATCCTGGTGATGTCGGAGCACGCGATCGTCGGCGAGCACAGGAACGATGACATCGATCTCGATCGGCTGCTGGCTGAGGTGGCCGGCGGGCCGCTCACCAGCGCGGCGTGAGATCGTATGGATGACGAGACTTGGAGTGCAGGCATGAGTTCCAGTTTGGCGGAGAGGGCAGCAGCGCGGGGGCGTTCGATGACATTGCGCGACTATGCCATCCGCTATGGTTTCATCATCCTGCTGGTCGGGCTGATCGCCTATTTCGCGATCGCCGCCGACGGCTTCGCCTCGCCGCAAAGCGCCGTCTTCATCTTCCAGTCGGTCGCGATCACCGGCGTGCTGGCACTCGGCGTCACCGCGACACTTGTCGTCGGCGGCTTCGATCTGTCGATTGGCTCGGTCGCCACCAGCGCCATGATGGCGGCTTCCTATGCCATGGTTGTGCTGGAGCAGAACGCCGTCGTCGCCGTCATCGCCTGCCTCGTGATCGGCGCGGTCGTCGGCCTCATCAATGGCTGGCTCATCGTCTACATGCGCGTGCCGGATCTGCTCGCGACGCTCGGCATGATGTTCCTGCTGCTCGGCCTGCAACGCATTCCGACCGAAGGCCGCTCGATCGCCACCGGCATGACGATGCCCGACGGCTCGGTCGCCAACGGCAAGTTCTCGGAAGCCTTCCTGGCGCTCGGCCGCCACCGCATCGACTTCTTCATTCCGAACCTGATCCCGGTCTCGGTGGTGGTGCTCATCGTGCTCGCCGCGCTCATCTGGTTCTTCCTCGAATACACCCGCTTCGGCCGCATGATGTATGCCGTCGGCAGCAACGAACGCGCCGCCGAACTGGCCGGCGCGCCTGTCAAGGCATACAAGATCTGGGCCTATGTCATTTCGGGAGTTTTTGCCTCGATCGGCGGGATTTTGCTCGCTGCCCGGCTTGGACGCGGCGATATCGCCTCGGGTAATAATTTGCTGCTCGACGCAGTAGCGGCGGCGCTTATCGGCTACGCGGTGCTCGGCGCCGCCAAGCCGAACGCTTTCGGCACGGCCGTCGGCGCGGTGTTCGTCGGCGTCCTGCTGCAGGGCCTGACGATGATGAACGCCCCTTACTACACGCAGGATTTCGTCAAGGGCGCGGTTCTCGTCGTCGCCCTTGTCTTCACCTTCGCCCTTTCCGGCAGGGGCAAGAGATAGTTTCGACCGGGGCATTGAGAACAAAACGGAGGAAGACGAAGTGAGCATCACAAGGAGACTTTTAGGGAAGGCCGCACTCGGCCTCGCGGGCGCGGCGCTGCTCATGCAGGGCACAGCATTGGCGGCGGACCGTCCGGCGCCATTCGACAAGCCGGGCGTCAAGATCGCGCTGGTGCGCTATCTCTCCACCGGTGACTTCTTCCAGGCCTATCTCTCCGGCGTCGAGGCGCAGGCCAACGCGCTCGGCGTCGATCTGCGCGTGCTGGACAGCCGCCAGGACGCAGCGCTCCAGGCCGACATGGTCGACCAGGCGATCGCGCTCGGCGTGCAGGGCATCATCATCCAGCACGGCCTGACGGAATCGATGAAGGACGCCGCCCAGCGCGCCGTCGACGCGGGCATCAAGGTCGTCGCCTTCGACGTCAATGTCGAGAACCCGAAGATCCCGCAGATCGAGCAGTCCGACCGCGATCTCGCGCGCCTCGCGCTCGAACAGGCGGTCAAGGACAATGGCGACGCCTGGAAAGCCGGCTATGTCTATGTCGCCGGCATCGCCCCGCTCGACCGCCGCAACGAAACCTGGGTCGACGTGAAGAAGAAACATTCCGGCATCAGCGAGGTCGCCATGTTCGGCACGCTCGACAATCCGATCGCCAATTCCGTCGCCAACCAGGCGCGCTCGGTGCTGCAGGCGCATCCCGATATCAAGGTGATGTTCGCGCCTTACGACGAGTTCGCCAAGGGGGTGAAGATCGCCGTCGACGAAGCCGGCCTGAACAAGGGCATCAAGATCTACTCAGCCGACATATCGACGTCCGACATCGCCGCGATGCGCGAGCCGGACAGCGCCTGGGCCGCCACCGCCGCCACCAACCCGGCAGTCGTCGGCCAGGTCTCGGTGCGCGCGCTGGCGCAGCTGCTCGCCGGCGAGGATCCCGGCCACAACGTCATCGTGCCGCCGACGCTGATCACCCAGAAGGAACTTATCGACAAGGACATCAAGAACATGGAAGACCTGTCGGCCAAGCTGCCGCAGTTCGCCCATGCCGATGTCGCCATGCCGGCCTGGATGCCGAACCCCAACGCGAAGTAGGCCACGCGCCCGAAGGCAGAAGAGCGGCTCTCGGGCCGCTCTTTTTATTGCCGGAGTCGCTCAGGTAGATCGGGCGGCACGCGCCAGCCCATGCGCCACCAGCCGGTCGATGACTTCCGGGTAGCTGATGTCGCTTGCCGCCATTGCCTTGGCGTACATGCTGATGTCGGTGAAGCCCGGAATGGTGTTGAGCTCGTTGATCAGGAACGTCATGTCCGGTCTCACGAAGAAGTCGACGCGCGCCATCGCGTCGCAACCCAGCGCGCGAAACGCCTTCGCCGCCGTCTCGCGGATCTCGCCTTCGATCGTCTCGGGCAGTTCGGCGGGCACCTTAAGTGCTGCTCCATCCTTATCGATATATTTGGCGTCATAGCTGTAGAAGCCGTGGCTTTCGGACGGCACGATCTCGCCGGGACGGGAGACGAAGAGGCCACCTTCCGTGTCCTCAAGCACGCTGCATTCGATCTCGCGGCCGCGGATGAATTCCTCCGCCAGCAGCTTGCCGTCGTGCCTGAAGCCTTCGGCGAGCGCTGCCTGATAGCCCGTTTCGTCGGAGACCTTGCTGACGCCGACGGAAGAGCCCTGGCGGGCCGGCTTGATGAAGACCGGGAGTCCGAGCGCCTGCTCGATCTCCGCGAAGCCAGGCGCGGCCTCGGGCAGGATGGTGCTGGACCGTGCCGTGGGCAGGCCGGCCGCCTTCAGTAACCGCTTGGCGATATCCTTGTCGAGCGCCGAGGCCGAACCGAGAATGCCGCAGCCGGCAAGCGGCACGCGCGCCACCTCCGCCAGTCCTTGCGCGGCGCCGTCCTCGCCATGGAGACCGTGCAGGACGGGAAACAGAATGTCGATCGCGGGCAACTCGTAAGGCGGCCCTTCGGCCGGAACGGCCAGCATTCGGCCATGCCCGCCGGGCACCAGACAGACCTCCGCTCCGTTCGACGGTGTCGCCAGCGCGCCGTCCTCGAAGCGGCTGAGCAGCCATTGCCCTTCGCGGGTGACGAAGATCGGAACGGCATCGTACTTCCCCGGCTCCAGCGCGCCCATGACATTGTTCGCCGAAAGCACCGACACGTCATGCTCGGCGGACCGCCCGCCAAAGAGCACACCAATACGCAGTCTTTTTTCGGCCATCGACATCTCCACAATGCTCAAGGATCAGAAACCGACGGCGATGCCGCGCCGGGCGAAAAAGCGGTCGAAACTGGCGAGCGGTAGCGTGACGTCCGCCTGGCTCTGCCTGACGTGTCCCGAAGGGTTGTGGAAGCGGATTTCGCCTGGCGAGGCGGCCGTCACCAGTACCAGATGCCCGCCTTTCGACGGCGGCTCGCGCTCGGGCCAGCGGATGCCTGGATGAACCGAGGCGATGAAGTAGCGCCACTTGCAAAGCAGACCGGGCACCGTGGCCGCATCGACATTCGTCATCGTCTCGGCGAGCAGGCCGAAACGTTCGCGCACGAACCGGACGAAGGGCTCGTAGATCAGCCCCTTGATCGTACCGTCGCCTTCATTGACGACATAGCCGCCATAGGCCGTGCAGGCGCGGGCGAGCTCAAGCGTCGGATGAATTTCGCCGCGCGCGGCAAGGATCATCTTCAGGCAGGCCATGCCGCAGACATTCACGGCCCAGCGTGCATAATCCTCAATCGTTTCGGCGCCGGAATTGCGCCACAGCGGGTCGCGGTGCAGAGCCGATGGTCCCTCCGCCAACAGCGGCAGAGTCATGCCGGGCGATTCCCACTGGCTGAAATAAGGCACTTCCCTGGTTTGCATAGCGGCTCCAGCTTTGTGTCCCGCAAGCGAGGGGCAAGGCACCCCCTTAAAGCTGTTCGAGCAATAAGCAAAAGATTTGCGCGGATTTTGACCGGTTGGAGCAGTTTTCCAGCAGACGTGAAATGGGCTTCAGTCCTGACCTGGGTCGCGACACGGAGAGAGTGGTCCGTCGTTCGGGGAAAGCGACGGGCCGCTCAGGGAGATCTCCTTGTTTCTTCAGCGCAGCGCCGCGGCAATATTGCCGCCGTCCACCGTCGTCACGTCGGCCGTGGTGCGTTCGGCCAGTGCCTGATGCAGGAAGGCTTGCGCCACGTCGTCGGCCGTCACTTCCTGGCCGAGCAGATTGCCGGACATGTATTCCTTTTCCGAGACACCGCGCGCGCCCGAGCGGCTGGCAATCATGGCGTCGGTCAAAAGCCCGGACCGGATGCGGTCGGCGTTGACCGCGTTCGAGCGGATGCCGTAGGCGCCGTAGTCCAGGGCATACTGGCGCGACAAAAACAGCGTCGCCGCCTTGGGAAGGCCGTAGGCGCCGAATTTCGGACCGGGATTGACCGCCTGCTTGGAGGTGTTGAACAGCAGCACGCCGCCCGTGCCCTGTTCGAGCATGATGCGCACCGCGTTCTGCGCCGCCGACTGGTGGGCGAAGAAGTTGAG
This sequence comes from Mesorhizobium sp. M1A.F.Ca.IN.022.07.1.1, assembly GCF_003997575.1. Classification (NCBI taxonomy): domain Bacteria; kingdom Pseudomonadati; phylum Pseudomonadota; class Alphaproteobacteria; order Hyphomicrobiales; family Phyllobacteriaceae; genus Mesorhizobium; species Mesorhizobium sp. M1A.F.Ca.IN.022.07.1.1. The sequence goes on along the minus strand of NZ_RZST01000197.1, from coordinate 6,250 downwards.
CTCGAAGCTCTTGCGCAGCAGCGCGTCGTCGATCTCGCCGATCCGGCCTTCCCAGGCCGCGCCTGCATTCGAGACCAGGATGTCGACGCCGCCATAGACCGCGACCGCCTTGTCGAAGGCGGCGCGCACCTCGGCCGGGCTGGTGATGTCGGCGCCGACCCCGATCGAATTGTTACCCGCCGCCTTTGCCGCTTCCGCGGCCTTGGCCGGATCGAGATCGACGATGACCGCATGCGCACCGTTTGCGGCGAACAGCTTCGCCGTCGCGGCGCCGATCGCCCCGGCGCCGCCGGTGATCAACGCCACCTGGCCGGTCAGCGGCTTCGGCTTGTTCGAGGCGAGCTTGGCCTGCTCCAATGACCAGTATTCGAGCGGGAAGAGGTCGGCCTTGGAGAGCGGCTGGAAATTGCCGATGGCTTCCGCGCCGCGCACCGCCTCGATCCACATCTCGCCGACATCGGAGGCGATTTTCGCGTCCTTCAGCGTGCGGCCGTGGCCGAACATGCCGAGGCCCGGCACCAATGTCAGCCGCGGCATCGGGTCGAGCATGGTGCGCTTGACGTCATCCAGCGCGTCGTTGGTCTCGAAATAGGCGCGGTAGTCCTTGGCGAAAGCCTCGACATGGCTGCGGACGGCGGCCTTGTAGTCGCCGAGCTTGTCGGCGTCGGGAGCCGGGACCGCCATCGGTCCGGTCTTGATGCGGATCGAAAGATCGGGCGTCGACACGCCGCGTCCGGCCAGCTCGGCGATCCTGGCCGAATTGATGAAATCGACGATCGCATCCGAGGTGCGGAAATCGCTGATCATGCGGTCGAAGCGGCCTTCGCCGCGCGCCACTGCGACAGCGCCGCGCAGAGTCGGCGCGATGTCGCTCGCCTTGGCGAGCTTTACCGGCAGCGCCGCCTTGGTCGCCTGCGGCTTGCCGTTCTTGGCGATATAGTCCTCGGCGATGGTCACATAGTGGATCATGCGGTCATAGGCCTGCTTGGCATCGTCGCCGAAGGTGAAGATGCCGTGCTTGTCGAGGATCAGGCCTTCGACGCTGGGGTCGGCGTCAAAAACGTCCGCCGCGACCTTGGCGAGCTCGAAGCCCGGTTTGATGTAGGGCACGTAGCCCATTTTGTCGCCGAACACCGTCTTCACCAGCGCCTTGCTGTTCTCCTGGTCGACGATGGCAAGGATCGCGGTTGAATGCGTATGGTCGACGAATTTAAGCGGCAGAAAGGCGTGCAGGAGTGTCTCGACCGATGGATTCGGCGAGGCGGGGTCGATGAGATTGGAACGCTGCAGCGCCACCATGTCCTCGTCGGAGAGCGTGTCCAGCGCGCGCGCCTTGAGCAGCGCGCCCATCTTCACCGCCGGCAAGCCTTGCGGCTCGATGACGGCCATGTCCCAGCCGCTGCCCTTGACGCAAAGCACGTCCCATTCGTCACCGACCAGATCGGTGGCCTTGGTCTTGCAGGAAGTATTGCCGCCGCCATGCAGCACCAGCCGCGGCTCTCCGCCGAGCAGGCGGGTCGTGTAGACGCGCAGCGCAAGGTCGCGGCGGACGCCCTGCTTGGCGTAGTCGGCAACCATCTTTTCCGCGTCAGCGTCGTTCCAAAGGTTCTTCATGTCGTTCCGTCCGATTCCGTATTTTGTCTGCTCATGAACAGGAAGCCGCGACGTCTTGATGACAGACGCGGCGAGGGTGGTTTCCTACGAGGCCTTTTTGCTGACCGCGCCGGCGTGATCGAGGAGGCGCCCCGCCATATGTGCGCCGACCACCAGATGCGTGCAGAGGCCGCCGGCGATTGCGGCCAGCAGCGGCTCGAACTTGCTGTCCTCCTGCACCACCATCAGCCGCTTCCCGATGGCGCGCAGCGAGGCGAGCTCGGCGGAAATGACCCGCCGGTTGTAGCTACAGTCGAGCGCCTCGCCGCTTGCATCGATGATCTGTCCGGCGATGACGCCGGCCGCGCCTTCCTTGCGGAGCGCGGCCATTTCGGCCGGCGTCAGCGCGCCGCATTTGACCAGATGGCTGTCGGCGTCCACGGCGCCGACGGAATAGAGCGCGAGATCGCAGTCGCCGATGCCGGCAAGCTGGTCGCGGATCACCGGCTCGGCGCGCAGGCCCTCTGCCAATTCTTCCGTGGACAGCACCAGCGGCGCGTAAAAATTCAGACCCTTGGCGTTCAGCCGCCGCGCGATCTCCATCGTGCACTGATCGGGTCGGTAGGAATAGGGCGCGCCGAGATTGCCGCAGAGCTGCACCACGGTGACGTCCTGCAGATCGGCATAGGACATGATGTCGGCGATGGTGTAGACCGTGCGGCCCCAGGCGACGCCGATGCGGTCGCCTTTACTCACCAGTTCCAGGAAGACGCTCGCCGCCAGGACGGCGATGTCGGTCGACGGGTCGGCGACATAGGCGTTTTCCGGCGCGATCCAGACGGCGTCGAGCTTGAAGGCGTCCTCCAGCCTGCGTGCCATGACATCATCGGTGAAAAGCTGCGTCGAGGTCGAGATGTTGACGATGCCGGTCTCGCGCGCCTTGCGAAGATACATGGCGACCGATGCGCGCGAAATCTTAAGCTGGTTCGCCACCTCGTCCTGGCGAAGGCCATGCGCATAGTAAAGCCAGGCGGCCTTGTGGATGAGCTGTTCTGCCGGTCGGATCGCCATGCCGCCTCCTCGGCTGACATTAGTCACGGCTCTCGACAAAAGTCAAATCCAGCCGGCTGGGTTATTCGTCCTCCGGCGCCGGCATGTTCGGGGCTGCCCTTCTACCGAGCACTCATGTCATAGCCATTTCCCGGTCGTTCAGGGGGATGGCATGATCGCGGGCCTGCGGTTAGAAAGCTCGAAAAGACTTTTGGGGAGGATGGGATGGCCAATCCCTACGAACAGGATCTCGAACGGAACGCCGCCAACCACCAGCCGCTGACGCCGCTCACCTACCTTGAGCGGGCGGCCAAGACCTATCCCGACCATGTCGCCATTATCCACGGCAGCCAGCGCATCTCTTATCGCGATTTCTGGCGGCGGTCGCTGAAGCTCGCCTCGGCGCTGTCGAGGCATGGCATCGGCAAGGGGGATACGGTAACGGTGATGCTGTCGAACACGCCGCCGATGCTGGAGGCGCATTTCGGCGTGCCGATGGTGAAGGCGGTGCTGCATTCGCTGAACACCCGCCTCGATGCCGCGGTCATCGCCTTCCAGCTCGACCATGCCGACACCAAGGTGCTCATCGTCGACCGCGAGTTCTCGGGCGTGGTCAGGGCGGCGCTGGCATCGGCCAAGGCCAAGCCATTGGTCATCGACTATGACGACCCCGACTACGCCGGCGATGCGCCCTATCCGAAGGGCCAGCGGATCGGCACGCTCGACTATGAGGACTTCGTCGCCGGCGGCGACGAGGCTTTTGCATGGTCGATGCCCGACGACGAGTGGGACGCCATCTCGCTCAACTACACCTCCGGCACGACCGGCAATCCGAAGGGCGTCGTCTACCATCATCGCGGCGCGGCCCTGATGGCCTACACCAACACCATCCACGCGGGCATGGCCAAGCACGCCGTCTATCTCTGGACGCTGCCGATGTTCCACTGCAACGGCTGGTGCTTTCCCTGGACGCTCGCCGTGCAGGCCGGCACCCATGTCTGCCTGCGCTGGGTACGGGCAAAGCCGATCTATGACGCCATCGCCGACCATCGCGTTACCCATCTTTGCGGCGCGCCGATCGTTATGTCGGTGCTGATCAACGCGAAAGACGAGGACAAGCGCCAGTTTGCCCAGACTGTCACCTTTAACACGGCCGCCGCGCCGCCGCCCGAGGCGGTGCTTTCCGGCATGGCCGATGCCGGCTTCGCCGTCACCCATCTCTACGGCCTGACCGAGACCTATGGGCCGGCCGTCGTCAACGAATGGCACAATGAGTGGGACGAGTTGGAGAAGGGCCCGAGGACGGCGAAGAAGGCGCGCCAGGGCGTGCGCTACGCCGCGCTGGAAGGGTTGACCGTGATGAACCCCGAGACGATGGTCGAGACGCCGGCCGACGGCCAGACCATCGGCGAGGTCATGTTCCGCGGCAATATCGTTATGAAAGGCTATCTGAAGAACCGCAAGGCGTCCGACGAGGCTTTTGCCGGCGGCTGGTTCCACTCCGGCGATCTCGGTGTCATGCACCCGGACGGCTACATCCAGCTCAAGGACCGCTCCAAGGACATCATCATCTCAGGCGGCGAGAACATCTCGTCCATCGAGGTCGAGGACGCGCTCTACAAGCACCCGTCCGTCGCCTCTTGCGGAGTGGTTGCCCGCGCAGACGAGAAATGGGGCGAGGTGCCTGTCGCCTATGTCGAGCTGAAGCCCGGCAAGGTTGCGACCGAGGCCGAGATCATCGAGCATTGCCGTGGGTTGCTCGCCCGCTTCAAGGTCCCGAAGGCGGTGGTGTTCGCCGACATTCCGAAGACGTCTACGGGGAAGATCCAGAAGTTCAGGTTGAGGGAAATGGCGAAGGGGGCGTAGTTCACTCCCTCCAACATGGCCTTGATGTCGACAGCTTGCGCCAGCAGCCGCGACGTCTGTGCGCGTCGCTTCGCTCCTTGCTTCGCCCTAGGATGAGGACGGCACAGGGCGTCATTGGCCAACCGCCAACGTCGCTCATTGGCCCCTCGCAACTGTCACCATCTGTCACCATTTTGTACGCGTATATCGATTCCGCGTTGACTCTTTGCTGCTTTCGATTTACGAGTGACGAAAATTGAAATTCGTCACTCGTAAATCGAAAGCACCATGTCAGAAGCCGCCAACATCGTGGCCGACCCCGCCAGACAGGAGAATGTGACGCGCATTCTCGACTGTGCCGAGCGCCTGTTCCGGCATTACGGCTACGGCAAGACCAACGTTGCCGACATTGCCCGCGAGCTCGGCATGTCGCCGGCCAACATCTACCGCTTCTTCGCCTCTAAGGTCGAAATCCACCAGGCCGTCTGCGGCCGCATGCTCGGCGCCAGCTACGCGATGGCCTACGAGATTTCGCGCCTGCCGATTAGCGCGGAGGAGCGGCTGCGCCGTTACGTTCACGCCCAGTACAAGATGACGCTGGAAGTCATGCTCGACGACCAGAAGGTGCATGAGATGGTGATCGTCGCGCTCGAGCGCGACTGGGGCGTCATCGACAAGCATGTCGACCGCATCCACGACCTGCTCGCCGACGTCATCCGCGACGGCATAGAGGCCGGCGAGTTCAGGAAGCAGGACCCGGTGATCGCCTCTCGCTGTTTCGGCGCCTCCACCGTCATCCTGTGCCATCCGCAGATGGTCGCCCAGTGCCTTGCCAAGACCAACCGGGCAATGCCGGACGACCTTATCGACTACGCAATCAGAGCCTTGAAATAGCCGCTGCCCCGCCGGGTGCCGGTCGACGTTTATCTCCAGTTCGGGAGTGCTAAGGTGTCTTTGTCCAGTTCCATCCTCCGCAGGCTGCCGGCCGCCGGCCTCCCAGTCGTCGGCGTCGTTGTCGCGGCGCTCGGGCTTACCGGCTGCAGCCAAGAGAAGAAAGCGGAAACCCAGGAAGTCATCCGGCCGGTGAAGGTCGTCGAGATCGGCGAGGCCGAGACCACGCGCCAGCTCGACTATTCCGGTTCGGTGCGCGCCCGCACCGAGATGAATCTCGGCTTCCGCATCGCCGGCAAGGTCACCGAGCGTCTCGTCGACATCGGCCAGCATGTGAACGAGGGCGACGTGCTTGCCCGCGTCGACCCCTCCGACTACGAGCTGTCGGTGAAGAGCGCCGAGGCGAGCCTCGATGCCGCCGAGCGGCAGGTCGAGACCGTCGATCTCGCCAGGAAGCGCGCCGAGCAGCTCTATGCCAAGAACTTCGCGCCTAAGTCGCAGCTCGATCAGGCCGTTCTGAGCTATGATCAGGCCGTGGCGACGCGCGATGCCGCCCGTTCGACCCTGGCCCAGGCGCAGAACCAGGTCCATTACACCGATCTCAAGGCCAGCAAGGCCGGCATCGTCACCGCCATCTCGGCCGATATCGGTCAGGTGGTCGGCGCCGGCACGCCGGTCATGACGGTTGCCGTCGACGGCGAGAAGGAAGTGCTGATCGCGGTGCCGGAAATGGACATCGCCGGCTTCCGGCCGGGCAAGGAGGTCAAGGCGAGCTTCTGGTCGGACGAGGCGCTGACCCTTGACGGCAAGGTCCGCGAGGTGGCCGGCAGCGCCGACCCGCAGTCGCGCACCTTTGCGGTCCGGGTGTCGC
>NZ_RZST01000196.1:0-11144 GCF_003997575.1 Mesorhizobium sp. M1A.F.Ca.IN.022.07.1.1 | reverse complement strand
CCGGGCCATATCCCGCTGCCGTCGGAGCGGCCGCGCGGCTGCCTGTTTGGTCCGCGCTGCGCCGGTTTCCGCGCCGGCCTGTGCGACCGGCCCGGCATGACGCTGGAACCGGTCGGCGAGCGGCATGTTGTGCGCTGCGTGCGCTGGCCCGAACTCGAGGTGGCTCATCGCGAGCTTCCGCCGCTATCCGGCGAGAGTGCGGCACCGGCAGCCGAGATCACTTTCTCCGACATCACCAAGTTCTATCACCTCGGTCACCACAAGACGCTGAAGGCCAATGAGGCCGTATCCTTCGAGGCCGGCAAGGCCGAGATCGTCGCGCTGGTCGGCGAATCCGGCTGCGGCAAGTCGACCCTGGCGCGTATCGTCACCGGCCTCGACCGCGCCACTTCGGGCGAAATCCGCATGGCTGGCGAAAACATCGCCGCGATCGAAGCGAGCGCGCGGCCGAAGCCCCTGCTGCAATCGATCCAGATGGTGTTCCAGAACCCGGACTCGACGCTCAATCCGTCGCACAGCGCCGGCTTCTCGATCCGTCGCTCGCTGAAGAAGTTCGGCATCCGCAAGGGCAAGGCGGCCATCGACCAGCGCATGCGCGAGCTGCTGGAGATGGTCCGGCTTTCGCCGGACTTCGCCGCCCGCCGGCCGAGCCAGTTGTCCGGCGGGCAGAAGCAGCGCATCGCCATCGCCCGCGCCTTCGCCTCCGATCCGTCGCTGATCGTCGCCGACGAGCCTGTGTCGGCGCTGGATGTCTCCGTGCAGGCGGCCGTGGTGACGCTGCTGCTCGACATCCAGAAGACCCGGCATGCGACGATGCTGTTCATCAGCCATGACCTGGCGCTGGTGCGCCACGTCGCCGACAAGGTCGTGGTGATGTATCTCGGCAAGGTGATGGAAAAAGGCACCGTCGAGGAGATCTTCGGCGGTGCGACCCATCCGTACACCGAGGCGCTGATCTCGGCGATCCGCAGCACCAAACCGGAAGGGGCAGAGCGCAACCGCATCACGCTGACCGGCGACACGCCGAGCCCCGTCGATGTCCCGCGCGGCTGCCGCTTTGCCAGCCGCTGCCATCGCAAGCTGGGTTCGATCTGCGACAGGGAACCGCCACCGATCCGCAGGATGTCCGCCACGCACGAGATCGCCTGCCACATTCCGGCGGAAGCGCTGGAGAGTCCCAGGCATCCGGACGAGGCGAGCGACCGTTCATGACGAGGCCAGCTTCACTGGGCCGCCTCTGGCGTCAGGCCGAACGGTCGCGCGCCATCCTGTCGATCATGGCGCGCATCTGCCTGGCCGGCACCGGCAGCGCCATGCTGACCACCGCGGTCTCGCTGGCATTGAGCGCGCCGGGAATCGACCCTTCCGAAGTGCAACTGGTGCTGACCGCTTATCCGGTCGGATTTCTCATCGGCTGCCTCGTCGCGCGTCCGCTGGTGTCGCGCGTCGGCCATGAGCGCGCCTTCTTCGCCATAACCGTGCTTGCAAGCCTTGCCGCCTCGGGATTCGCGCTCACCGATTTCATGCCGGCATGGCTTTGCCTCCGGCTGCTCGGCGGCCTTGCCATGGCGGCAATGTTCGTTGTCTGCGAAAGCTGGATCAACCTCTATGCCGACCAGCACAATCGCGGCAGGCTGTTCTCCATCTACATGCTGACGACGGCGGTCGCGGTGCTGTTCGGACAGCTGCTGCTGGAGATCGTCGGCGCGCATTCGCCGCATTTGTTCGCCGTCAGCGCGGCGACGGTGCTCTTGTCGGCGCTTGCACGGTTTGTCTCCAGGCCTTGGCCGGCCCTGCCCGCCGAGCAAACCGAGCCGTCCCTGGCCGATATCCCGGCGCATGACGAACGCTACGGCGTCATCCAGTTGCTGCGTCTCGCTCCGGTAACGGTGGTCAGCATCTTCCAGGCAGGCATCACCAACATGAACATCTTCGTGCTGACGCCAATCTACGGCGCCAAGATCGGACTGTCCGCCGCCGCCACTGTCGGCCTGGTGACGACCGTCAGCATTGCCGGCATGCTGGCGCAGACGCCTATCGGATGGCTGTCCGACCGGTTCGACAGGCGCATCATGCTGCTTGTCCAGGGACTGCTTTCCGTGTCGCTATGCGCCTCTATCGCCTGGCTGGGCAGCGGACCGCTACCGCTGCTCTTCCTGCTGTTCTTCCTCTATGGAGCAACCGCGCTCACGGTCTATCCTGTGGCCATCGCCTTCGCCAATTCGCGCATGCACAGCCGGCACATGGTGGCGGCTTCGGGCACGCTGCTTCTGCTCTATTCGGTCGGCAACATCCTGACGCCGGGTCTCGCCGCCGGACTGATGGAGCGTACCGCGCCGCAGGCCATGCTGTTTGTGCTCGGCACCGGCGGCATTCTGGTGGCGGTTGCGGCTTGCATCAATCTGCGGCGGCGGCCGGTCGGTGTCGCGGTTGCGCAGCCGTGCGGAGGCGAGCCGTGAACAGCGCCCTTGCCCACCGTCTGGATGGCAAGTTCGTTCTGATCACGGGCGCCGCGAGCGGCATCGGCGCGGCGATCGCGCGCCGCTGCGCCGACGAGGGAGCCCGTGTCGCCTGCTCGGATCGGGACACAGCATCGACGAAGGCGCTTGCCGCCAGCCTTGGGCCGAATGCTCTGGCTGTCGACTGTGATGTCACCGATCCGGACTCGGTCCAAGATGCTGTCGACGCGACAGCTCAAGCATTCGGCCGGCTGGACGGTCTGGTCCACAACGCCGCGGCTCCCTCGACCGACGGCACCGTCGCCGACCTTGCAGTCGACAAGTGGCGGCTGGAAGTCGACGTCAGCCTGACCGGCGCGTTCCTGATCTCCAAATTCGCGGTGCCGCTGATGGCATCGAGCGGCGGCGGGTCGATCGTCTTCATCGGCTCGCAATTCGCGCGCGTCGCCGTCGGCAAGGCGGTGGCCTATTGCGCGGCGAAAGCGGGGCTTGTGCATCTGGCGAAGGCGATGGCGATCGACCATGCTGATCAGAACATCCGGGTGAACAGCCTGTCACCGGGAGCGGTCGCGACCGCGCGCCTGCTGCAGCGCTGGCCCAGTCTGGAGGCGGCCGACAAGGGTCTAGGACCTGCGCATCTGCTCGGACGAATTGCCGAGCCCGAAGAGATCGCAGCCGCCTGCGCCTTTCTGCTTTCGTCCGACGCTTCCTTCGTCACCGGCACGGACCTCCTGGTGGATGGCGGCTATGCGGTGCGTTGAATCAATTTCCAGCATAGGAGGCTCCAAGACATGACCCTTCTCGTCACAGGCGGCACCGGCTTCGTCATGAGCGTGGTGGCGCGTGCCTGGCTGGACCGCGACCCTGGCGCGTGCGCCGTCATCCTGGATCGCGCCGGCCTCGACGCCGCGGCCGAAAGGCATTTCGCTCCGGTGCGCGACCGGCTCAAAGTGATCAGCGCGGATATCCTCGATCCGACGGGGTGGTCCGGCGCGCTCGACAACGAGCACGTCACCGCGATCGTACATGGCGCGACCATCACACCGATTTCGCGCGGCAGCGCCTCGGAGGCCAAGCGCCAGCCGGAGGCCGAGGACCCGGCTCGCATCGTCGATATCAACCTCATGGGCACCGTGCGCATGCTCGAATGGGCACGCGCGCGGGCCAACGTCAAGCGCTTCGTCTATGTCAGTTCGGGAGCCATCTATCGGCACAATGGCCCCGACTGGAGCGGCGAGCCGCTGCCGGAGGACGGCTACGTCGCGCCCTTGACGCTTTACGGCATCTCCAAATTCGCCTCCGAGATGGTGACCAACCGCTATGCCGACCTGTTCGGCCTGTCGGCGGTTTCGGTCCGGCTTGCTTCCGTCTACGGCCCGATGGATCGCGCGACCGAGAGCCGCAACTTCCGCCATGTCCCCAACCGTGTTGCGCACATGGCCCTGGCCGGCGAAACGATCCGGCCGAACAGTCTGGAGCCGGTGGGCGACTATCTTGCCTCGACAGATGTCGCTGCCGCGATCCTCGCGCTGCTCGATGCGCCGCGCCTCAATTACCGCCACTACAATATCGGCTCCGGCTCCAGCCAGACCATCGGAGAGATCATCGCCTGGGCAAAGGAGCGCATTCCGGCGCTGAAGGTTGAGGTGACGCCCGGAGAAGACGCCAATATCGTACAGGACGTGTCGCTGAAAGGCGGCATGTGGGGCGCCTACGACATTGCGAGGATCATGCGCGATACGGCATGGCGGCCGCGCCCGGGCAAGGAGGCGTTCCACGCCTATATGGACTGGATTTCGGCCAACGAGACGAAGTGAGAGGGATTGCCATGACAAGCGCTGCCTCACAACCGGTCCAGCCGCGCGACTTCGTCGGCTATGGACCGAACCCGCCCTATGTCACCTGGCCGGGCGGCGCGACAGTCGCGATCAATCTCGTGCTGAACTACGAGGAAGGGTCGGAGTACAACTGGCTGGATGACGGCCGCAACGACAATTGGGGCGAATACAACAACCCCGGCCTTTCACTGCATCGCGACCTCGGCACCGAAACGCATTTCGAATACGGCAGCCGCGCCGGCGTCTGGCGGCTGGCTCGGCTGTTCGACCGCTACGATGTGCCGATCACGGTGTCGGCTTGCGCGGTGGCGCTGGAGAAGAATCCTGCCGTCGCCGAGTGGATGAATGCGCGCGGCCACGACCTGCTCGGTCACGGGCTGCGCTGGACCGATTATCCCGGCATGCCGCGCGAGGAAGAGGAGCGGCAGCTGCACGAAGCGATCGCGCTTTACGAGAAGGTGCTTGGCCGGCGGCCGCTCGGCTGGAACTGCCGCTCGTTTCCAAGCGTCAACACCCGCGACCTGCTGGTGCGCGAGGGCGGCTTTCTGTACCACTCCGATCCCTGCAACGACGAGCTGCCCTATTTCGTCGACCATGGCGAGGAGAAAATCCTGGTCGTGCCCTATTCCAAGACGCTCAACGACAGCCGCTTCCTCATCGCGCCGGGTTACAGCAATCCACGCGACTTTGCCGAGGATTGCCGCTCGGCCATCGATTACATGCTGTGGGAGGCAGAAGAGACGGGCGGACGGATGCTCAATATCTGCGTGCACGCGCGCTGGATGGGCCAGCCGAACCGGGCGTCCGGCCTGCGCGAGGTGATCGAGCACGTGCAAAAGACGCCGGGAGCGATCTTCATGCGGCGCGCAGGCATCGCGCGGTACTGGCTCGACAATCACCGGACGTTTGCCAGCAAGCGTGCCGGCTGAACAGCGGAATGTTCGAAACCCTCATCAGCGGCGCGACGATCGTCAACGCAGATGGCGAAGCCCGCCGCGACATTGCCATCAACGCCGGCAGGATCGCGGCCCTGATCCAGCCAGGAGAGGCGGCCGAAGCGCGGAAGGTGATCGACGCAAGCGGCTGTATGCTGCTGCCCGGTCTCGTCGATGCGCACGCGCATCTGCGCGAACCGGGACTGACCCACAAGGAAGACTTCTCGTCGGGCACGCATGCGGCTGCGCTCGGCGGCGTGACGACGGTGCTCGACATGCCGACCGACGAGCCCTGGACGGCGACGGCAGACCAGCTTGCCGAGAAGATGTCGATGGCCGAAGGCAAGCTCAACGTCGATGTCGGCTTCCAGGCTGTTGTCAGCGAGAGGCTGGACGGTCTCGAAAGGCTCGCGGCGCTTGCCCCGGTGTCGTTCGAGCTTTTCACGGCGGATGTCCCAGAGCCGTTTCTTTTTCCGACGGTGGACACCGTTCTTCACGCGCTGAAGCGGATGAGCGCGCTCAAGACGATCGTCGGCATCTCGCCCGGCGATCAATCGCTGCTGGTGGGCAGCGCCGCGCGCGTTCATTCTGGCGACATCGCAGCGTTCCGCGAAAGCCGGCCCCCACTGGCCGAGGCCAACGGCATCGCGCGGGCGCTGCTGGCGGCGGCCGAGACCGACGCGCGCGTTCATGTCCGCCAGATCAACTCTTCGCTCGGCGTCGAGACCTGGCGGCGCCTGCGCGATCTTGCCGATGCCAGCGTCGAGACGACACCCCAGAACCTGTTCTTCTGTGCGGACGACTACGAAAAGCAAGGCGCGCGGCTGAAGGGATCACCGCCGTTCCGGCCGAGGCAAGATGTGCAGCGCCTCCGCGAGGCTGTAGCGGCCGGGCTGATCGACATCATCGCCACCGATCACGCGCCACACAGCCCCGCTGAGAAGGCCGCCGACTATCCGGCTTTCGCGGACATCCCGGGCGGCATGCCCGGACTGCAGACGCTGCTGTCCGTCATGCTCAAGCTCGTCGACGAAGGCCTGATTGGGCTGCGCGACATCGCGCGCCTGTGCGCGGCCAATCCGGCCGACCGGTTCGGGCTTGGCCGGCGCAAGGGCAGGCTGGCCGTCGGCCACGATGCCGACATCCTCATCATCGACCCGACGCGAACCTTTGCCATCCGCGATGCCGACCAGAAGTCAAAGGCCGGCTACACGCCGTTTGACGGCTGGAGCGTTTCAGCCACCTTGCGGCAGGTGTTCCTGCGCGGCGAGGAAATCACGCGTGACGGCGCGCTGGTCAACCCGGGACAAGGCCAAGTGGTGCGGTGGGAAAGCTGAGGCAGGCAAGATGGGTCTTCTGGACGGCAAGGTTGCCATTGTCACCGGCGCGAGCTCCGGCATCGGCCGCGCCATCGCGCAACGCTACGCGCAGGACGGCGCGAAGGTGGTGGTCGCCGATACGCGCGAGGAAGCTATCGAAGGCGGCGAAACAACGGTCCGGCTGATCGAAGCGGCTGGCGGTGAGGCGATCTTCATCTCCACGGACATCGCCGATCAGCAGGCCGTCATAACCATGATGCGGCAGGCGGTGGACCGGTTCGGGCGGCTCGATATCCTAGTCAACAACGCCGCGGTCTATACCTCGACCAATCTGCTCCAGACCACGCCGGAGCAATGGGCGAAGGTGATCGACGTCAACGTCACCGGCTTCTTCTACTGCTCGCAACAGGCGGTGCTGCAGATGCTCAGGCAGGAGCCGGTCAACGGCGTACGCGGGCGCATCATCAATATCGCCTCGCAGCACGGTATGGTCGCCTGCCCGGGCGATTTCCCCTATTCGGTCAGCAAGGGCGCGATCGTGCAGATGACGCGCCAGATCGCGGTCGATCACGCCGAGGACCTGATCGTCTGCAATGCGATAGCTCCCGGCAAGATCATCACCGGCAAGCCGGGCATCGCCAACGACCCTGATGCGCTCGACTATTCGCGCCGCCGCACGCCATGGCCGCGGCTTGGCGAGCCGAACGATGTCGCCGGCGCGGCGCTTTTCCTGGCCAGCGACCTTGCGACATACGTCACCGGGATCAACCTGATGGTGGACGGCGGCTGGATGGCCGGCTGAGCGGTCATCGCGCGAAAGCAAAGGCCGGCTGCAAAGCGGCCAGCCTCCTTGCTATCCGACGATCACGACGATCGCAGCTACTTATTCGGCACTTCGTAGACCTTGCCGTGCCAAGGTGCTGCATCGATCTGGTCGAGGGCCATCACGTAAAGTTCCTTTTCATCGGGCCCGAAGGCGAAGTTCGGCATGGACGGCGACGGCACCGAAAGCGTGCGCAAGAGCTTGGCGTCCTTGTCCACCACTATGATCTTGCCCGGCGCGTCGAGGGAGCGCGGGCTCTGGCCGATATAGATCTCGCCAGCCTTGTCCATCTTGATGCCGTCCGGCCAGATATGCGGCTGGTTCGGGAACAGATCGTCGAGCCGAAGGAAGACGCGACGGTTGCTCAAGCTGTGATCGGCCCCGACATCGAACTCGATGATGCGGTTGTCCTCGGTTTCGACCAGGTAGAGCATCTTGCCGTCGTTCGACATGACCAGCCCATTGGCATTGTGCAGGTCGCCAGCCACCTTCTTCACGCTGCCGTCCTTGCCGATGTAGTAGGCCGACGCGTCGATCAGCGGACCGCCCTTGCCGGAGCCGGTGAAGTAGATGCCGCCCTCCTTGTCCGGCGCGAAATCATTGGGGCCGCTGAACGGCTTGCCGTCGGTGTCCTTGTCGTAGGCCGGCAGCGTCTTGCCGTCGGCCGAGATGCGGCCGATCGTGTTGTTGTCGTAGCAGGTGACGACGAATTCGCCCGTCGCGGTCGGCAGCACGGCCGAAGGGCCGCAGCCATCCATCTTCCAGAAAATCGCGTTCTTCTTGCCGTCCCAAACGTCCACAGTGCCGCGGCCGTATTCGACGTAGAAGAGCTTGTCCTGGTACCAGATCGGGCCCTCGGCGAACCAAGCGTCGTCATTGATCACCTTGACGTTCGCGGCGTGTGCCGATGCGGTAAGAGCGAGGGCTAACACTGTGCCCAGCAAATGCTGTCTTGTCATGCGCTTCCCCTTTCTTTCGTTGAACTCCAGGCGCTTAGGGCTCGCCGGCGCCGATCTCCTCCTTGCGGCGCGCCACATAGGCGTCCAGCTCCTCGCGGATGGCTGGATCCATAACCGGTTCCTCGTAGTCGCTGAGTGCCTGCTGCCAGAGCTGCGTCGCCCGCTCCAGCGCATCGTGGCCGCCCGCTTCCTGCCAGCTGCCGTAATTTTGCCAATTGGACAGCATCGGCCGGTAGAAGGCGGTCTCGTAGCGCGCCATGGTGTGCTCCGACCCGAAGAAATGTCCGCCGGTCGGCACGGCCTTGATCGCCTCGAAGCCGAGGTCGTCCTCCTCGAACGGCATCGGCCGCAGGAACTCCATCATGTTCTGCAGGATCTCGACGTCGAGGACGAGCTTCTCGTAGGAGGCTGTCAGCCCGCCCTCCAGCCATCCGGCGGCGTGATAGATCAGGTTCGCGCCGCCGAGCACCGCGCCCCAGGTCGCCATCTCGGTCTCATAGGCCGCCTGCAGGTCGACGACATTGGAGGCATTGGCATTGGAGGTGCGGTAGGGAAGGTTATAGCGCCGCGCCAGCTGTCCGGCGACGATGTTGGCCTTGGCGTTCTCCGGCGTGCCGAAGGCAGGCGCGCCGGAACGCATGTCGACATTGGACGTGAAGGCGCCATACATCACCGGCGTGCCGGGATTGACCAGCTGCGTCAGCGTCACGCCGAACAGGGCCTCGGCATTCTGCTGCGCAAGAGCCGCGGCCAGCGTCACCGGGGTCATGGCGCCCATCAGGGTGAAGGGCGTGATCGTCACCGGCTGGCCGTGCTCCGCCATGGCGATCAGGCCTTCGGCCATCGCCTCGTCGAACAGGCGCGGCGAGTTGACGGAAATAATCGTCGTGACCCCCGGCGAATTGCGCAGTGCCTCGATGGTCGTGCCGCGTGCGATCGCCGTCATGGCGATGCTATCCATGGCGCGGCCGCGGCCGATCGCCGAGCAATGGAAGCTCAGATCCGACAGCGTGAGATTGGCGCGATAGGTGTCGAGATGGCGCGAATTCGCCGGCAGCTCCATAGGCGCCACCACCTGGTTGCCGATGATATGGATGGCGTTGAAATGATGCGCGAGGCGGATGAAGTTCTCATAGTCAGCCAGATTGCCCTGCCGGCGGCCGTTGATGCGGTCATGCACATTGGGCGGCCCGGCGACCAGCCCGAACACCAGCGAATTGCCGCCGATGCGGATCTGCTTGTCCGGATTGCGCGAGCTTAGCGAGAAGGACGATGGCGCGTTCCTAAGCGCTTCTCTGACGATACTCTCGTCGATCCGCACCGTGTTCTCGGCCCGATCAACGATGGCGCCCGCGGCCTCGAAGATACCCAGCACCTTCTCGCCCATGACGCGGATGCCGAGTTCGGACAAAATACGCATCGAGGTCCGGTGGAGCTTGTCCATCTGCTCCTCGTCGAGGATCTGCATCGGCGCGTAGGGGTTTGTGACGCGCTGCCAGGGCAGTTGCGCAATGCCGCCGCCACTGCGCCCGGCCGCTCTGGTGCGCCGTCCGCCGCTTCGCCTGTCATGCGCTGTCATCGGCCTGTCCTCCTTAATAGCCGCGTCCCGGATCCACCACATTCGCCAAAGGCTCGCCGCGCCGGTAGCGGGCGAGATTCTCGGCAAACATGCGTGCCGACTTCACGTCCCAGCCGTCGTAGACGGACGAGCAATGCGGCGTGACGATCACGTTCTCGTAGCCCCACAGCGGATGCGCCGGCGGCAGCGGCTCGAGGGCGAAGACGTCGAGCGCCGCGCCCTTGATCCGGCCACCGTCGAGCGCCGCAAGGAGCGCCGCCTCGTCGACGACGCCGCCGCGGGAAACGTCGATCAGCACCGCCGAAGGCTTCATCGCCGAGAAGGCTTCGCTGCCCACCATGCCACGTGTGCTTTCGAGCAGCGGCACCGCGCACAAGATGAAATCGGCACGGCCCCACAGGCTGGGCAGGTCGGCCATGCCGTGCACCTCATCGATGTGGTAGGTCGGTTTCGGGCTGGCGCGCACGCCCAGGGTCGTCATGCCGAAGGCCCTGGCCCGGACGGCGACCGCCTGCCCCGTCTTGCCGAGCCCAAGGATCAGAAGCGTCTTGCCCTGGATCGGCTCGACCTTGCCGGCCGTCCACCTCCTGGCAGCCTGCTCGCGTGCGAAGCCGCGCAGGCCGAGCGAGAAGGAAAGCATCGCGCCGAAGACATATTCGGCCATCATGTCGGCAGCGACGCCGGCCGAATTGGTTATCGTCACCCTTGTCGGATCCCAGGGGCGCAGGTGATCCGTGCCGGAGCCGCCGACCGAAACCCAGCGCACGGTCGGGCTCTCGACCAGCGCCGCGCGCGGATAGCGCGATCCCCGGTCGAATTTGATGGTGAACACCACCTCGGCGCCGGTGTCCGCAATCAGGTCGGGAAGCGCCTCGTAGCTGTCGCAGCCGAGCACCCTGAGATCGGGATGGGTTTCCGCCAGCGCCGCAATCGGCCCGTCCGGCGCGTCGCTGCTGACGATGATTGTTGGCCGCGCGGACATTTCAGCCCCGCCTCGGACCAGGAATGTGATCGGCAAGAGGACCCAGCGTCTCGAGCAAAGCCTTGCCTGCCTGCGGGCTGGTGTTCTCATGCGGCGCGCGCAGGTTGAGCCAGCGCTGGTCGCCGGAGCGCACGGCAAGTGCCGCTTTCATGCCGCCGATCAGCCCCGCGGTCTGAACCGCCTTTCGAAATTCCTTTATGGCGGCATCGGCGGCCGAGACGTCGCGGCCGGCGCGCGCGCCGTCATAGAC
>NZ_RZST01000195.1:0-11210 GCF_003997575.1 Mesorhizobium sp. M1A.F.Ca.IN.022.07.1.1 | reverse complement strand
CTGGGGAGCAGGTCGTGGCGACGCTGCTTGCGAAGCCGGCCGAACCGGCGCCTCCATGCCGCCGCCCTTCTTCTCCGCCGTCAGCGCGACGACGGCGTTGGTGACGCCGGGGATCGCCTTGACGACACGCTCGGCGGCGGCGCGCAGCGGCTCCATCTCCTGGGCGCGGGCGGCGGGAACGGTAATCGAGAAAAACACCTTGGAATCGGCGATGAAAATCTCAGATACCAGGCCGAGGTCGACGATGTTGCCGGTGAAGTCCGGTCCATTGACCGTCCTCAGGCGCTCGATGACGGTTTCCTTGGTTACAGCCATGGTCTTTCCTCGGAGTTTGGCGTTCCAGATAGTGCAGTTTCCCGGCAGAACCAAGCCGTGGCGCAATGGCTCGTCCGGCGTGCTCCGGAAAACGACCGGTGGTGTCGGATTTGCCTAGCGCGTCCCGATCCGCCGATTGCCATGGCCAATCGATCCAGGGGCCCTATCTCGGTTGCCATGAGCGACGGCAACCGGAAAAGGAGACTGTCATGCTCGCAAACAGCAACGCAGCGGCCAATGTGGCGGTGAAAGACCTTTCGAGAGCAAAGGGCTTTTACGAAGGAACGCTGGGCCTCAAGCCTGTCGACGACATGGCCGGAGAACTGATCGTCTACAAAAGCGGCGACACGGTGATCAACGTCTATCGTTCAGAATTCGCCGGTACCAACAAGGCGACGGCGTTGACCTGGACGGTCGGCGACCAGATCGGTGCCATTGTCCAGGCGCTGAAGTCGAAGGGCGTCACCTTCGAGCGCTATGAGATGCCCGGGCTCACGCTCGAGGGCGATGTCCATGTCGGCTACGGCATGAAGGTCGCCTGGTTCAAGGACCCGGACGGCAATATACTGTGTCTTGCCGGCGAGTAGATTTCAGCCTCAGACCGCCAGGCGCGTGACAAAGTAAGTCAACGCCGAAATCGCCGCCGTCGCCGGCAGGGTGATCACCCACGCCACGACAATGTTGCCGGCAATGCCCCAGCGCACAGCCGAGACGCGGCGGGCAGCACCCACGCCGATGATGGCGCCGGTGATTGTATGCGTGGTCGAGACCGGGACACCGAGCCAGGTGGCGGCGAACAACGTTATCGCGCCGCCGGTCTCGGCGCAAAAACCTTGCATCGGGTTCAGCCGAGTGATCTTCGATCCCATCGTGTGCACGATGCGCCAGCCGCCGAAGAGCGTGCCCAGCGCCAATGCCGACTGGCAGGTGATGACCACCCAGAACGGCACGTGGAAGCTCTGGCCGAGCATGCCTTGCGAATAGAGCAGCACGGCGATGATGCCCATGGTTTTCTGCGCGTCATTGCCGCCGTGCCCCAGCGAATAGAGCGAGGCAGAGAAGAACTGCAGGACGCGAAAGCTGTTATCGACCGCGAACGGCGTCTGCCGAACGAACAGCCATGAGACGATGAGGATAAGGACAAGCGCCAGCACGAATCCGGTCGCCGGCGAGAGCACGATCGCCGCGGCCGTCTTGCCGAGCCCGGACCAGACGATGGCCCCCGGGCCGGCCTTGGCGACGCCGGCGCCGACCAACCCGCCGATCAGCGCATGCGAGCTGCTCGACGGAATGCCGGCGATCCAAGTGACGATGTTCCAGACGATGGCTCCGATGAGCGCGGCGAAGATCACTGCGGGGGTCACGATCTCGGCGTCGACGATGCCCTTTCCCACCGTCTCGGCGACATGCAGACCGAAGAACAGGAAGGCGATGAAATTGAAGAAAGCCGCCCAGAACACGGCATAGTGCGGCCTCAGCACGCGGGTGGAGACGATAGTCGCGATCGAGTTGGCGGCATCGTGCAGGCCGTTGAGGAAATCGAAGAACAGCGCCACGGCGACGAGGCCGACCAGCAGGGGAAAGGCGATCGCGGCGTCCATCTGTTAGACGTTCTCGATCGCGATGCCGCTGATCTCGTTAGCGACGTCCTCGAAACGGTCGACCACCTTTTCCAGCTGGCCGTAAATCTCCGAGCCGATCAGGTAGGCCATAGGGTCGCTGCGGCCGTGCCGCTTGAACAGGTCCTTCAGGCCCTGCTCGTGCAGGTCGTCGGCGCGGCCCTCAACGCGCATGACTTCTTCGGCGATGGCGTTCAGCCGCGCGGCGTTGGCGCCAACCTTGCCGAGCAGTGGGATGGCCTCTGCTACCAGGCGGGCGGCCTCGACGATGACGCTGCCCATTTCCCGCATCAGCGGATCGAATTCCCTCATCTCGAACAATTTCACCGTCTTGACGGCCTTGTGCATCGTATCGATGGCATCATCCATCGACTGGATCAGATCCTTGATGTCGCCGCGGTCGAAGGGCGTGATGAAGGAGCGCCTGACGGCAAGCAGCACCTCCGCGGTGATCCCGTCCGCTTCGTCCTCCAGATCGACGATCGTCTGGCACCAGCGGTCGATGTCCCGGCCCTGGAGAAGCTGCTCAAGCGCCTCGGCGCCGCCGACCACCGTGCGCGAATGCCGTTCGAACAGTTCGAAGAAGCGATCCTCGCGCGGCAACAGTCTGCGAAACCAACCCAGCATCTGCTCCTCCCTGCTTCCGCCTACCCCACATAGCGCCATGCGCGGCGCGGGAAAACAGATAAGCCGGCTCAAAGATGTGGATGAGATCCTATCGTTCATCCGCCTTGCGAAGCAAAGCGATTTCCCCGACCTTGGGCAGACCGTGGATCGGATGACATGATCGACAAGCTGGAATTCTTCATCGCTTTAGCCAGGGAAGAGCATTTCGGCCGCGCCGCCGAGGTGTGCGGCGTCACCCAGCCGACGCTGTCGGCCGGCATCAAGCAGCTCGAGGAGCAGCTCGGCGTCATGCTGGTGCTGCGCGGCTCGCGTTTCCAGGGTCTGACGCCGGAAGGCAAGCAGGTGCTGGTTTGGGCGCGCCGCATCGTCGGCGATTCAAGGACCATGCGCGAGGAGATGCGGGCGGCGCGCCACGGCCTGTCCGGCCGCATCCGCATCGCCGCCGTTCCGACGGCGCTCGCCATGGTGGCGCGGCTGACGACGCCATTCCGCGACAAGCATCCCGGCGTCACCTTTTCGGTGCTGTCACGGACCTCGATCGAGGTGCTGACGCTGCTCGGCAATCTCGATGTCGATGCCGGCATCACCTATCTCGACAACGAGCCGCTGGGGCGGGTAACCAGCGTGCCGCTCTATGACGAGCGCTACCAGCTGATCACGGCAGTCGGCAACCCCTATTCCGACCGCGACAAAGTGACGTGGGCAGAGATCAGCCAGTTGCCGCTCTGCCTGCTGACGCCGGACATGCAGAACCGCCGCATCATCGACCAGCATCTGGCGGAAGCCGGCGTGCAGGTGCGGCCGACACTGGAATCCAACTCGATGATCGTGCTGTTCTCGCATATCCGGACCGGCAAGTGGTCGTCGATCATGCCGCTCAACCTTGCGGAAACATTCGGCTTTTCCGAACCGATCCGGGCCATTCCGATAGTCGATCCGGATGCCAGCCACACGGTCGGGCTGGTGGCGGCGCCGCGCGAGCCGCACACGCCGCTGGTGCAGGCGCTGCTGGACGAGGCAATGGCGCTGGCAGACGATTTCCGTTCCCACCGCTAGGCTAGACAATGCGGGCTCAGCGTTTCTGATAGAAAATTTCTATCAAGCGACGAGACTGCTTTATTGATCTCGGAGGTTTCCTCTGATTTCATAAGGACTTAGCGATATTGCGCCCTGTGCATGTCGTTGCCCCAAAACCGCTCTATATTTTGGGGTGACATATGTGTTGGCGCCACGGCCAGGGAGGGCGCTGCATGCCGATGCAGCCTGCAAGTACCGAGATCGCGTCGCGCATAGCGGCGATCATCGAGGAATTGAAGGACCTCGAAGGTCCGTTGCTGCCGATTCTCCACGGCATCCAGGAAGAATTCGGACATGTGCCGCAGGCGGCGCTTCCGGTCATCGCCGACGGGCTGAACCTCTCGAGAGCGGAGGTGCATGGCGTCGTCACCTTCTATCACGATTTCCGCGCCAAGCCGGCCGGCCGGCATGTGCTGAAGCTCTGCCAGGCGGAAGCCTGCCAGTCGATGGGTTCGGAAGCCGTCGCCACCAAGGTCAAGCAACTGCTCGGCATCGATTTTCACGAGACCGCACGCGACGGATCGGTTACACTGGAGCCGGTCTATTGCCTCGGGCTTTGCGCCTGCTCGCCGTCGGCGATGCTCGACGGCGAAGTGATCGGCCGGCTCGACGACGAGAAGATCGAAGAGATCGTCGCGGAGGTGCGTTCATGATCCCGCGCATCTACATCCCTGCCGATTCCGGTGCTCTGGCGCTCGGCGCCGAAAAGGTCGCCAGGGCGATCGAGAAGGAGCTCAAGGAGCGCGGGGTCGAGGCCAAGATCGTGCGCAACGGCTCGCGCGGCGCCTATTTCCTGGAGCCGATGGTCGAGGTTGCGACCGCCGAGGGCCGCGTCGCCTACGGGCCGGTCAAGCCGTCTGACGTGAAAAGCCTGTTCGACAGCGGTTTCCTCAAGGGTGGCCATCACAAGCGCTGGCTGGGTGCGCCAGACAAGATCCCCTTCCTCGCCAAGCAGACGCGGCTGACCTTCGCGCGCTGTGGCGTCATCGACCCGCTGTCGCTCGACAGCTATAAGTCGCATGGCGGTCTGAGAGGCCTGCAGAACGCGGTCGCCATGGCGCCGGCGGACGTCGTGAACCAGGTGACCGAGTCCGGCCTGCGCGGCCGCGGCGGCGCCGGCTTCCCGACCGGCATCAAGTGGAAGACGGTTCTCGATACGAATTCCGAACGCAAGTATATCGTCTGCAACGCCGACGAGGGCGACAGCGCTACCTTTGCCGACCGCATGATCATGGAGGGCGATCCCTTCGTGCTGATCGAAGGGATGGCGATCGCCGGCATCGCCACCGGCGCGACGAAGGGCTTCGTCTATATCCGCTCGGAATATCCGCATGCGGTGGCGACGATGAACAAGGCGGTCGCGATCGCCCGCAAGGCGGGCGTGCTCGGCGTCAATGTGCTGGGCTCGCCCAACGCCTTCGACATGGAAATCCGCGTCGGCGCCGGCGCCTATGTCTGCGGCGAGGAAACCTCGTTGCTCAACAGCTTGGAAGGCAAGCGCGGCGTGGTTCGTGCCAAGCCGCCGCTGCCGGCGATCCAGGGATTGTTCGGCAAGCCGACGGTGATCAACAACGTGATCAGCCTGGCCTCCGTGCCGATCATCATGGACAAGGGCGCCGCCTACTACAAGGATTTCGGCATGGGCCGTTCGCGCGGCACGATCCCGATCCAGATCGCCGGCAACGTCAAGCATGGCGGCCTGTTCGAGACGGCCTTCGGCCTGACGCTGGGCGAAATCGTCGACGAGATCGGCGGCGGCACGGCTTCGGGGCGGCCGGTGAAGGCGGTGCAGGTCGGCGGCCCGCTCGGCGCCTATTTCCCACGCGCGCTTTTCGACACGCCGTTCGATTACGAGGCTTTTGCTGCCAAGGACGGGCTGATCGGCCATGCCGGCATAACCGTGTTCGACGACAGCGCCGACATGATGAAGCAGGCGCGCTTTGCCATGGAGTTCTGCGCCATCGAAAGCTGCGGCAAGTGCACGCCCTGCCGCATCGGCTCGACGCGCGGCATGGAGGTTCTGGACAAGGTCGCCGCGGGCATCGAGGCGGAGAAAAACCTCGCTCTGGTCACCGACCTCTGCAACACGATGAAGTTCGGATCGCTCTGCGCCCTGGGCGGCTTCACGCCCTACCCGGTGATGAGCTCGATCACGCATTTCCCCGAGGATTTCAAGCCGGCGCCGACGCGCGTGGCTGCCGAATAGGAGCTGGCAGATGAACATCAAAGCCGACTTCCCGACACTCATCGAAGAGATCGACTACGGAACGCCGGAGTCGAGAGCGGCGAAGCAGGTGACGCTGACCGTCGACGGGCAAAGCATCACCGTGCCGGAAGGCACCTCGATCATGCGCGCGGCGATGGAAGGCGGGGTCGAGATCCCGAAGCTCTGCGCCACCGACATGCTGGACTCTTTCGGCTCGTGCCGCGTCTGCCTGGTCGAGATCGACGGCCGCGGCGGCACGCCCGCATCCTGCACGACGCCGGTCGGCGAGGGCATGGTGGTGCGCACGCAGTCCGAGCGGCTCGATGCCATCCGCCGTGGCGTCATGGAACTCTACGTCTCCGACCATCCGACCGGCTGGAACGAGAAGGCCGGAACCGGCGCCAGCGAGTTCGACGCGGTTGCGGAGTCGGTCGGTCTGACCGAGAACCGCTACGGCGTCGAAGGCCGCAACCACGTCAAGGAAGAAGGCGGCGTGGCGCCCGGCCATGGCTCGCTGGCGGTCGACTACATCGCCCGCGATGAGTCCAACCCCTACTTCACCTATGATCCGGCGCAGTGCATCGTCTGCTCACGCTGCGTGCGCGCCTGCGAAGAGGTGCAGGGCACCTTCGCGCTGACCATCGAGGGCCGCGGCTTCGAGTCCCGCATGGTCGCCGGCATGCATGAGGATTTCATCGCTTCCGAATGCGTGTCCTGCGGCGCCTGCGTGCAGGCCTGCCCGACCGACGCATTGCGCGAGAAGACCGTGCTCGAGAAGGGCATGCCGGAGCGCTCGGCCGTCACGACCTGCGCCTATTGCGGCGTCGGCTGCTCGTTCAAGGCGGAAGTGAAGGGTGACGAAGTCATCCGCATGATGCCCTACAAGGACGGCAAGGCGAACCACGGCCATTCCTGCGTCAAAGGCCGTTTTGCCTATGGCTATGCCACCCACAAGGATCGGATCCTGTCGCCGATGATCCGGGAGAAGATCACCGATCCGTGGCGCGAGGTGAGCTGGGAAGAGGCGATCGCCCATACGGCAAAGGAATTCCGCCGCATCCAGTACCAGTACGGACGCGGCTCGATCGGCGGCATCACCTCCTCGCGCTGCACGAACGAGGAGACCTATCTCGTCCAGAAGCTGGTGCGGCAAGGCTTCCGCAACAACAATGTCGACACCTGCGCGCGCGTCTGCCATTCGCCGACCGGCTACGGCCTCGGCCAGACCTACGGCACCTCGGCCGGCACGCAGGACTTCGACTCGGTCGAATACACCGACGTCGCCGTCATCATCGGTGCCAATCCCGCTACGGCGCATCCGGTGTTCGCCTCGCGGCTGAAGAAGCGGCTGCGTGAGGGCGCCAAGCTGATCGTGCTCGACCCGCGCCGCACCGAGATGGTGAAGTCGGCGCATGTCGAGGCGGACTACCACCTGCCGCTGAAGCCCGGCACCAACGTCGCGGTGCTGACGGCGCTGGCCCACGTCATCGTCACCGAGGGCCTGTTCGACGAAGCCTTTATCCGCGAGCGCTGCGACTGGGCCGAGTTCCAGGACTGGGCGTCCTTCGTCGCCCTGCCGGAAAACAGCCCCGAGACGGTCGGCAAGCTGTCCGGCGTCGATCCTGAAGCGATCCGGGGTGCCGCGCGCCTTTACGCCAGGGGCGGCAACGGCGCGATCTATTACGGCCTCGGCGTCACCGAGCACAGCCAGGGCTCGACCACGGTGATGGCGATCGCCAACCTTGCCATGGCCACCGGCAATATCGGCCGTCCGGGCGTCGGCGTGAACCCGCTGCGCGGCCAGAACAACGTCCAGGGCTCCTGCGACATGGGTTCCTTCCCGCATGAGCTGCCGGGCTATCGCCATATCTCCGGCGAAGCCGTGCGCGACATCTATGAAAGCCTGTGGGGCGTGAAGCTGGACGAAGAGCCCGGCCTGCGCATCCCCAACATGCTGGATGCCGCCGTCGACGGCTCGTTCAAGGGCATCTACATCCAGGGCGAGGACATCCTGCAGTCCGACCCCGATACCAAGCATGTCGCCGCAGGGCTGGCCGCGATGGAATGCGTGGTGGTGCACGACCTCTTCCTCAATGAGACGGCAAACTACGCGCATGTCTTCCTGCCGGGCTCGACCTTCCTGGAGAAGGACGGCACCTTCACCAATGCCGAGCGCCGCATCAACATGGTGCGCAAGGTGCTGGAGCCGAAGGCCCGCTACGCCGACTGGGAGGCGACGCAGGAGCTCGCCCGCGCCATTGGGCTCGACTGGAACTACACGCACCCGTCTGAGATCATGGACGAGATCGCCAAGACGACGCCGAGCTTCGCCGGCGTCTCCTTCGAGCTGCTCGACCGTGTCGGATCGGTGCAGTGGCCCTGCAACGAGAAGGCACCGCTCGGCACGCCGATCATGCATGTCGACGGCTTCGTGCGCGGCAAGGGCAAGTTCATCCGCACCGAATATGTCGCGACGGACGAGCGGACCGGCCCGCGCTACCCGCTGCTGCTCACCACCGGGCGTATCCTGTCGCAGTACAATGTCGGTGCGCAGACCAGGCGTACCGAAAACGTCGCCTGGCATGCCGAAGATCGGCTGGAGATCCATCCGCACGACGCCGAGAACCGCGGTATCCGCGAGGGCGACTGGGTGCGGCTGGCGAGCCGTTCGGGCGAGACCACCCTGCGCGCGCTGATCACCGACCGCGTGTCGCCCGGCGTCGTCTACACGACCTTCCACCACCCGGACACGCAAGCCAATGTGATCACGACCGACTTCTCGGACTGGGCGACCAATTGTCCGGAATACAAGGTCACCGCCGTGCAGGTGGCGCCATCCAACGGCCCGACCGAGTGGCAGAGGGACTATAACGAGCAGGCCAAGCAGAGCCGCCGCATCGCCCCGCTGGAAGCGGCGGAGTAGTCTTGGCCGCGCGCCGCAAAGCCACGACGCAAATCTCGCGGCTGGCGCGTCGTGCCGGCGGCACGGCGGCTGCGAACCGCATGGTGCCGGAGGAGACGCCGGTCGCGTTCTCCTATGCCGGCACCACCCATGCGGTGATGATGGCGAGCCCGGCCGATTTCGAGGATTTCGCGCTCGGCTTCTCGCTCACCGAAGGCATCGTTGCCGACCCGGCAGAGATCGAGGCGATCGAAGTCGAGGATCTCGGCGCCGGCATCGACATCCAGATCAAGCTGAAGGACCGGGCCAACACGCGCTTCCAGGCGCGACGGCGCCGGCTTGCCGGGCCGGTCGGCTGCGGCCTGTGCGGCATCGAATCCATCGAGGAAGCGATGCGGTCGGTCGACGCGGTCGGTTCGTCGAAGCTTACGCTCGACGCCGAAGACCTCACGCGGTCGGTCAAGCTGCTGTCGAAGCAGCAGCCGCTGCACACCGAGACCGGGGCGGTGCATGCTGCCGGCTTCTACGTTCCCGGCAAAGGTATCGTGATGGCGCGCGAGGATGTCGGCCGCCACAATGCGCTGGACAAGCTCGCCGGCGCGCTGGCCAAAGCCGGCATCGACGGCGCGAGCGGCGCCGTCGTGGTCACCTCGCGCGTGTCGGTGGAGATGGTGCAGAAAACCGCCGCCATCGGTGCCCCGATCATCATGGCGGTTTCGGCGCCGACCGCGCTTGCCATCCGTACCGCCGAGTCCGCCGGCATGACGCTGGTAGCGCTGGTGCGCGGCGACGATTTCGATATTTTCACCCACCCGGAACGGGTGGCTTGCGGAGTTGCCAAGCATGTCGCATGACGAAGACCACATCGCCAGCACCAAGGAAAAGCTGGTGCGCATGGCCAATCAGATCGCCACCTTCTTCCATTCGAAGCCGCACGAGGAAGGCATTGCCGGCGTTGCCGAGCACATCAACAAATTCTGGGAGCCCAGGATGCGGCGGCAGTTCTTCGAGCTGCTGGACGGCGACCCGGAAGATTTCGACGAGCTGGTGATCGCCGCCTCCGCCAAGATCAAGCGTCCGCTGACGGCAGAGCAGGCCGACAAGAGCCTCGGTTACAGCAAGCCTGCGGAGGCCGAGGGCGCCATTCCGCACAAGTAGGGCCTCAGGGCCGCATCGGCGCCAAAGGTCTTATATTTCCGCTCTCTAAAGTTTCGCTGCCGCAAGCCGGCTGCCTCTGCTATGGTTGAGGACAGGAGATCGTCTGGCCGGGCGGGGTAGTTGCGTGAGGCCGATCGAGACCAGATATGCCCGTAGCGGGGATGTGCGGATCGCCTATCAGGTGGTCGGCCAAGGCTCGTTCGATCTCGTCTTCGTCCCCGGCTTCATCTCCAATCTCGACCTCCAATGGGAAGACGAGGGTTACAGCCGCCTGCTGAAGCGGCTTTCGGCTTTCTCACGGCTGATTCTGTTCGACAAACGCGGCACCGGGCTTTCGGACCGAGTGGACAACCGTCATCTGCCCGGCCTGGAAACCCGCATGGATGACGTGCGCGCGGTGATGGACGCCACCGGCAGCGGCCGCGCGGCGATTCTTGGCGCTTCGGAAGGCGCACCGATGGCGATGCTGTTTGCCGCTACCTATCCGGAGCGGACGCGGGCACTCGTGCTCTATGGCGGTTATGCGCATTTCCACAAATGGGTAATGCCGCCGGAGCGCCTGGAAGCCTTCATCGAGATTGCCGAGACTTGCTGGGGCACCGGCGCGACCTTGCCCAATTTCGCGCCAGGCCGGGTGGATGACACGCATTTCGCCCGGTGGTGGGCACGGTTCGAACGGCTGTCGGCCGGCCCGACGGCCGCGGCAGCCCTTGCCCGCATGAATGCAGACATCGACGTGCGCGGCATTCTGTCCGCGATCAACGCGCCGACGCTGCTGATCCATCGCCGCAATGACGCGCGCGTCGATCCGGAGGCCAGCCGCTTCCTTGCCAAGAAGATTCGAGGCGCCCGGCTTGTTGAGATACCCGGCCGCGACCATCCGATCTGGACCGGGGACGTCGACCGGGTGGCCGACCTGATCGAGGAGTGCCTGACCGGCCAGCCGGCGGTGGCCGACACCGAGCGGGTGCTTGCCGCGCTGCTGGTGACGCGCATCTTCGACACCGCCAAGCTGGGCGACCGCATGTGGAGCGAGCGCAGCCAACGCTTCCAGGAAACATGGCGGCTGCTGGTGGGCCGCCATGGTGGGCGGATTGCCGGCACACATGGCGAATTGATGATCTCTCGTTTCGACGGGCCGGCGCGCGCCATACGCTGCGCAGCGGCGCTGCGCGATGCGGCGCAGCAGATCGGCGTGGCAAGCGGGCAAGGCGTGCATGTCGGCGAGATCGAAATGCGCGGCCAGCCGGTCGGCCTCACAGCGCGGGTGACCATGCAGCTCGCCACCCATGCCGGACCCGGCGAC
>NZ_RZST01000194.1:0-11213 GCF_003997575.1 Mesorhizobium sp. M1A.F.Ca.IN.022.07.1.1 | reverse complement strand
GGATGAGTTCGAGGAGGCTGTCCGGGCATTGGCAGCCGGGCACGGCGCCGACGTCTCCGTCGTCAAGGGTGACGATCTCCTGGCGCGGAATTTTCCGATGATCCATGCCGTCGGCCGCGCCTCGGCCGGCGCGCCGAGGCTGATTGACATGACCTGGGGCCCGAGCGACGCGCCGAAGGTGACGCTGGTCGGCAAGGGCGTCTGCTTCGACACCGGCGGCCTCGACATCAAGCCGTCGTCGGGCATGCTGCTGATGAAGAAGGACATGGGCGGCGCCGCCAACGTGCTGGGTCTCGCCTCGATGATCATGGCGGCGAAACGGAATGTGCGGCTGCGCGTGCTGATCCCTGCGGTCGAGAATTCGATCGCCGGCAATGCCTTCCGGCCTGGCGACGTGCTGAGGAGTCGCAAGGGCATAACGGTGGAGATCGGCAACACCGATGCTGAAGGCCGGCTAGTGCTGGCCGACGCTCTGGCGCTTGCCGACGAGGAAAGGCCGGCCCTGCTGTTCGACATGGCGACCTTGACCGGAGCGGCCCGTGTTGCGCTCGGCCCCGATCTGCCGCCCTTCTACACCGGCGACGAGGCACTGGCGTCCGACCTGGCTGCGGCTTCGGTTGCTGTCGAGGATCCGCTGTGGCGCATGCCGCTGTGGCGTCCCTATGACGCGAAGCTTTCCTCGAAGATCGCCGACGTCAACAATGTCACGACGGACGGCTTCGCCGGATCGATCACGGCGGCGCTCTTCCTCAAGCGCTTTGTCGAGAAGACCCCCGGCTGGGCGCATCTCGACATCTTCGCCTGGAACCCGAGTGATCGCCCATACGGCTTGACCGGGGGTGAAGCGCAAGGCATTCGCGCGCTGGAACGAGTGATCTCGAAGCGCTTCGGGTGAGTGTGACGAGAAAACTGGCAAAGCCGTCGCGGACTGAAACGGAAGCGAAACAATTTCCCGTCATGCTTGGCAAATGTCGATCTCGATGCGCCCGAGCCAGGCCTTGCGACTGTGGCAGCAGGTATTGCTGTCGCAGGTGCGCGACGACGCGCCCGACCTCACCATGCGCCAGACCGCGATCCTGCTCACCATCTACCTCGATCCGCCGCCGCATACGGTGCGCGGGCTGGCCGCGAGGCTCAACGTCACCAAGCCGGTCATTACCCGCGCGCTCGACACGATGGGCGTGCTGAAGCTGGTCTCGCGCCACCGCGACGAGCTCGACAAGCGCAACGTGCTGATCCGGCGCACGGTGGAGGGCGCGCTCTTTGTCGAGCGCTTCGGTGATGGTATCGTCGCAAAGGCGCATGAGCTGCCCATCTGACCGACAACTCGTCTGTCTGACCGATAAACCCATTTGACTGGACTACCGATTTGACCGCCAGGGATGCCCGCCTTCACGCCTTTCGTTCCGATCTCGCCGATGCCAGGCTGAAGGGGGAAGTCGCCGCCGATCGCTTTGTCGCCGGCCGCCCGGCGCGGATCACCACCGCCGTCGCCGACCTGCGCAAGGCGCCGCGCCCCGATGCCGGCATCAACACGCAGGCGCTGTTCGGCGACGACGTGCTGGTCTTCGAGGTTGCGGAAGGCTGGGCCTGGGTGCAGGCCGAGCGCGACGGCTATGTCGGCTATGCCGCCGACAATGTGCTCGGCGCACGTGGGCATGCGCCCACCCACATCGTCTCCGTGCCGCGCACCTTCCTCTATCCCGGACCGGACCTGCGCTTCCCGATCGGCGGGCAACTGTCGATGGGCTCCGCGGTGACGGTGACGGGTTCCGCCGAAACGCGCGGCACGCACTACGCACTGTTGCCATCGGGCCAGGCAGTCATTGCCCGCCATCTGCGGCCGCTCGCCGAGGTGGCAGCCGACTTTGTGACGGTCGCCGAAAGCTTCCTCGGCACGCCATACCTCTGGGGCGGCGTCTCCGGCTTCGGCATCGACTGCTCCGGCCTCGTGCAACTGTCGATGCGCATGACCGGCAAGGATGTGCTGCGCGACTCCGACATGCAGGCGGCATCGATCGGGACGCGGCTCGAGCCGGGCCCTGAGTATTCCGGGCTGCAGCGCGGCGACCTCGTCTTCTGGAAGGGCCACGTCGCGATCATGACCGACGCGAAGGACATGATCCACGCCAATGGCCACACGATGCTGGTCTCGCGCGAAGGGCTGAAGGATGCCGTCGAGCGGATCGGCTATCTCTATGGCGGCCCGACCGGGTTCCGCAGGCCTTAGCGCCGCCCTAACCTCTCCCCATGGGAGAGAAGTCGGATTGCCCCGATTTGCTCTTCGCAAGTCGGTTGGCAATCTGGATGAGGGGTAAGTAGCGCCAAGCTGGATCACCCTCATTAGTCTCGACGCTGCGCGCCGGGCCACCTTCTCCCACACGGGGAGAGCGGAAGAATGATCCCCTTTTGTTCCGATTTTCCTTGGCGATCGCTTGCCAGCGCGCTACCTCTTTGCGCGTGACAGAGCAGCCGCGCCTCGCCGAACAGAATGTCGCCGTCCTTCTCCCCGAGCCGTTCGTAAAATGGTTCGCTGCAAAAGGCTGGTCGCCGCGCGCCCACCAGCTCGAACTGCTGGCGAAGGCTCAAGCCGGCCAATCGGCGCTGCTGATCGCGCCGACCGGCGCCGGCAAGACGCTGGCCGGATTCCTGCCCTCGCTTACCGAGCTCGCCAGACGTCCGCGCCGCAAGCCCGGTGGGGCGCATCGTGGCATCCACACGCTCTACATCTCGCCGCTCAAGGCGCTGGCCGTCGACATCGAGCGCAATCTCGGCAAGCCGGTCGAGGAGATCGGACTGCCGGTGACCATCGAGACCCGTACCGGCGACACGCCCTCGCACAAGCGCCAGCGGCAACAGCTCGCACCGCCCGACATCCTGCTCACCACGCCCGAACAGCTCGCTCTTCTGATTGCCTCCGCCGCCGCCAGGCGCTTCTTCGAGGATTTGCGTTATGTCGTCCTCGACGAATTGCATTCGCTCGTCACCTCGAAGCGCGGGCATCTTTTGGCGCTAGGCCTGGCGCGGCTGCGCACCTTCGTCCCTGAGCTGCAGACCATCGGCCTGTCGGCTACGGTCGCCGAGCCGGATGAGCTGCGGCGCTGGCTGGTCAGCCAGGCTTCCCCTGAGGCCATGTCCGAGTTAATCGTCGTGACAGGCGGCGCCAAGCCCGACATCTCCATTCTCGATTCCGAAGAGCGGGTGCCATGGGCTGGCCATTCCGCCCGCTACGCCACTCCGGAGATCTATCGCGAGGTCAAGCGGCACAAGACGACGCTGCTCTTTGTCAACACGCGCAGCCAGGCCGAGCTGCTGTTTCAGGAGCTGTGGCGCGTCAACGACGACACGTTGCCGATCGCCTTGCATCACGGCTCGCTCGACGTCGCCCAGCGGCGGCGGGTCGAGAAGGCGATGGGTGAAAATGCCTTGCGCGCTATCGTCGCCACCTCGACATTGGACCTGGGCATCGACTGGGGCGATGTCGATCTGGTCGTGCATGTCGGCGCGCCGAAGGGGGCAAGCCGCCTGGCACAGCGCATCGGCCGCGCCAACCACCGCATGGATGAGCCATCGAAGGCGATCCTGATCCCGGCCAACCGGTTTGAGGTGCTTGAATGCCGTGCCGCGCTCGACGCCAACTATCTCGGCGCGCAGGACACGCCGCCTTTGGTCAATGGCGGGCTCGACGTGCTGGCGCAGCATGTGCTCGGCTGCGCCTGCGGTGCCCCGTTCCACGCCGACGCGCTGTTTGACGAGGTGAGATCGGCTGCGCCCTATGTCAGCCTAGACCGCCCGACATTCGACCGGGTCATCGACTTCGTCGCCACCGGCGGATACGCGCTGAGAAACTACGAGCGCTACGCCCGTATCCGCCGAACCAAGGAAGGCTTGTGGCGAGTATCCAATCCCCGCGTGGCGCAACAGTACCGGCTGAATGTCGGGACCATCATCGAAGTGCCGGCCCTCAACGTTCGTTACGTCCAGGCTGGAAGCAAGGGCGCGGCCTCGCGCGGCGGCAGAGTCTTGGGAAAGATCGAGGAAGCGTTTCTCGAGACCTTGACCTATGGCGACACTTTCATGTTCGCCGGAAGGGTTCTGCGCTTCGAGGGTATCCGCGACAATGAGTGCTTCGTGTCGAATGCTCCCGGAAGCGAAGCAAAGGTGCCCTACTATGGCGGCGGCAAATTCCCGCTTTCGACCTATCTCGCCGAGCAGGTGCGCGCCATGCTCGACGATCCGCAGCGCTGGAAGAAGCTGCCCGAGCAGGTGGCCGATTGGCTGCGGTTTCAGGCGGATAAATCCGTCCTGCCGAAACGCGACGATCTGCTGATCGAGACCTTTCCACGCGGAAACCGGCACTATCTCGTAGCCTATCCGTTCGAAGGCAGGCTCGCGCATCAGACGCTGGGCATGCTGCTGACGCGCCGCCTGGATCGAGCGGGCGCCAAACCGGTCGGCTTCGTTGCCACCGACTATGCGTTGGCTATTTGGTCGCTGGCCGACATGGGCTGGATGTTCAAAAACAAAAAACCATCGCTGGCTGCGCTCTTCGATCAGGACATGCTCGGTGACGATCTCGAGGCATGGTTTGCCGACAGCTGGCTGCTCAAGCGCACCTTCCGCAACTGCGCGCTGATTTCCGGACTGATCGAGAAACGTCATCCCGGCAAGGAGAAAAGCGGCCGCCAGGTCACCGTCTCGACAGACCTGATTTATGATGTGCTGCGCAGCCACGAGCCCGACCACATCCTGCTCCAGGCGACGCGTGCCGATGCAGCGACCGGATTGCTCGATGTCAGCAGACTTGCCGAGATGCTCTCGCGCATCCGCGGTCGAATCGTGCATAAGGACCTGGAACAGATATCGCCGCTAGCCGTGCCGATCATGCTCGAAATCGGCAAGATGCCGGTGCATGGCGAGGCGGATGAAACGCTGTTGATGGATGCCGCCACCCTCGTTGAAGAGGCCATGGGGCCGGAGATGGCCGACTGAGAGAAGACAAGAGGGGATGAATTTTTCGCTGTCGCGCGCTACGCTGGTCGCCGAGGCCGACTTCGTCGGCATCGCCGGCGAACGCGCGGTTTGCGACCGGCGCGGCGTGCTCTATTTCCCCGATCTGCGGCTGCTTGCGGTCTCCGACCTGCATCTCGAAAAGGGCTCGTCCTTCGCCAGGCGCGGCGCGCTGATCCCGCCTTATGACACAGGTGCGACCTTGCTGCGGCTGCAGGCTGTGATCGCCGACTACGGTCCGCGGATCGTCGTCAGCCTCGGCGACTCCTTCCACGACGGCGGCGGCGCCGAGCGCATGCATCTAAGCTTCCGCAAGCGGCTGGAGGCGATGATGGCCGGCCGCGACTGGTTCTGGGTTGCCGGCAATCATGATCCGGATGCTCCCGCCGACCTGCCTGGCGAGACGGTGAGGGAACTCGCGATTGGTTCGCTTGTTTTCCGCCATGAGCCATCCAAGCTGCGGGTGGAGGGCGAGATCGCCGGCCATCTGCATCCCTGCGCCCGCATCGTCCAGCGCGGCCGCTCGGTCAGGCGGCGCTGCTTCGCCGGTGACGGTGGCCGCATGATCATGCCGGCCTTCGGCGCCTATACCGGCTCGCTCAACGTGCTCGACCGCGCCTATGCCGGACTGTTCCGCCTGGAAACGCTTGTTGCCTACATGCTGGGTGCGGAGCGCATCTTTGCCATTTCCGGCTCGATGCTGCGGCCGGGCTGAAGCGGCTTCATCTGCCGTAATAGAGCGTGACGGTGTGCTTTGCCTCGGCGAAGAACAGCCAGCGTTCGACCAGCATGCCCGCGAATTGCATAAGCGCTGCAAGCAGTGATGCGGCTGCTGCGAAAGGCCATGGCAGGGCGAAGGCGATCACGAGCAAGATGGCCGGCACGGCGAAGGCCAGCACCTGCGTCATTCGCCTCAGCTTCGCGCTATGTTTGCGCGCAATGCGAAAGCCCATCTCCTTGAGCAGGTAATTTTCTTCGGTGTGCGGCCATTCGATGGACCGCACCGTGCCGCCGGCTAGGCCGGTCGCCGTGTTGGCCGTGGTCGGGATTTCCAGCCTGTCGTTGTAACGCCAGGTCGCAAGCTTCCAGCCCCACCCGGCGAGCGTGGCAAGCAGCGCGCCGGCCAGAACCAAGGTTGATCCGGCCCCGAAGCTTCGCAGCAGGCCGTTGAGCAGCACGCCACCCGTCATTGCCGAGAAGATAAGATAAGCCGGCAAAGTATAGCGGCTGTGCCACTGCGCGATCGGTTTCAGCGAGGCATAGATCATTCCGGTCGTGCAGACTGTCACGACGGCGCCGGCGGCAGCCATCAGGCCAACGATGGCGACCCAACCGCCGCTTTTGCCCATCAGCGCCCAGCCAATGCCGAACAGCCCGGCCGGGATGAAGGTCGCCACCGCGGCGATCCCTTCGCGCGACAGCCAGGAGCTTCGCCATTGCGAGAAGGCGCGCCAGGCGCGTTCAGGTCGGCCGAGATGGCCGGTCGAGGAGAACAGGCCGGCCGCGATCAAGCCAAGCGAAAGCGCCATGCCGAGGAGTCGGAGCCAGAACTCGGGCGCGATCAATCCCAGCCCGCCAAGGACGCCGAGCAGCGCCAGCAGGCCGTAGCCGGCCCCGGTGGCGGTGGTGAAGAAGACGACGGAATAGGCGGGATGCATGGCTGCGCGAATTCAGTTCGAAAGCATGCGGTCGATCCAGCCGAAGAAGCCTCCGTCGGTCCGGATCGGTTCCAGCGCCGGCGCGTCCACCTTCGCCGCGCGCTCGGTGCGGGCACGCGGGGGCAGGTATTTGTTGGTCGGCTTGTAGCCAAGCTCGGGCATCAATTCGACGCCGCCACGCTCTTCTACCAGGTGCGAGATTGCCGAGGCGGGATCGCCCAGATCGCCGAAATGCCGGGCGCTGGTCGGGCAGGCGGCGACACAGGCCGGCACGCGGTCCTCTGTCGCCAGATTGTCGTTGTAGATGCGGTCCACACAAAGCGTGCATTTCTTCATCACGCCGACATCCGTATCGAATTCGCGCGCGCCATAGGGACAGGCCCAGCTGCACAGCTTGCAGCCGATGCACTTGTCCTCGTCGACCAGCACGATGCCGTCGGAGGCGCGCTTGTAGGAGGCGCCGGTCGGACAGACGGTGACGCAGGCTGGCTGCTCGCAATGCAGGCAGGAGCGCGGGAAGTTCACCGTGCGGCCGCCTTGTTCGGTCGTGTGCTCATAGCTATGCACGCGGTTGAACCAGACGCCGTCGACACGCCCGCCATACGGCTCGATGTCGGTCAGCGGCGCCATGTGTCCGCCGGTGTTCCATTCCTTGCAAGCGGTGACGCAGGCCTGGCAGCCGACGCAGGTGTCGAGGTCGATGACGAGGCCGAGCTTCTTCTCGGTTTGGGCGGGAAGGCAGGTCATTCGGCGGCTTCCCTTTTTATGCGGAATCCATCGCCGAAGCGAAGCACATCCGGTGACGGCTCGAAATTTGGCGGCTGCCGCAAGCGCTCGAATTGCGGCTCGGCGAAGCCGGCCTCTTCCGCCGCGCATTTGGCGATACGCACGCGCACGTCGAACCATGCCGCCTGTCCGGTGACGGGGTCGGAGTTCGAATAGCGCTTTTCGTTGACGGTAGCCGCGGTCTGGTCGCCGATGATGTGATTGAGCAAGAAGCCGCGATTGCTCTCTGCGGCGTCGTCCTTCAGCCCCCAGCTGCCGCGCCGCTTGCCGATAGCGTTCCAGGTCCAGACAGTGTCCGGGTTGACGCCGTCGATCAGCTTGATCTGACCCTTCACGCGGCCGTTGATGCTTTCGATCCACACCCAGTCGTCGTCGGCCAGCCCAAGCCTCGCTGCCGTCCGCCGGTGCACGAACAGCCGGTTCTGGCTGGTGATTTGTCTCAGCCACGCATTCTGCGAGCCCCAGGAATGGTACATATGCATCGGCCGCTGCGTCAGCGCATGCAGCGGATATTTCTGGAGATCGACGGCGTCGTCCTCGAAGGACGCGTACCAGAACGGCAGCGGGTCCATATAGGCTTCGATCCGGTCGCGCTCGGCCTCCGGCGGCTGCACCTTGCCATGACCGCGCGCGGCGAGGCGAAAGCGCTGCATCGGCTCCGAATAGAGCTGGAAGATGATCGGATCGGCCTTGGAGATGAATCCCATCTTCACGCCAAAGTCGAGATAGGCGCGGTTGCCCATCTTGTAATAGCGCTGGTCGTCGGCGAACCCGTGGTGCCAGAAACCGCCATTGTCGATGTAGCGCTGCAACTGGTCCGGGTTCACCTCGCCTTTGCCGATCGCGTCGCCGTTCTTACCGCGCCAGCCGGCAAGCGGGCCGATGCCGGGCGTGCGCTCGTGGTTGACGATGTAGTCGGCATAGTCGCGGTATTTCGCCGAACCGTCTTCGTTGGCGAAACCAGGCAGGCCGAGCCGCGCACCGAGCTCGATCAGCACCGACTGGAACGGCCGGACATCCCGGTCCGGCTGCACCACCGGGTGACGGATGGCATCGCCCGGCCCGTCGGCATGGCTGATCGGCCGGTCGAGCAGGCTGATGCAGTCGTGCCGCTCGAGATAGGTCGTGTCGGGCAGCACCAGGTCGGCGAACGGCACCGTCTCGGAATAATAGGCGTCGGAATAAATGATGAAGGGGATCTTGTAGTCGCCTGCCTCGTCCCTGTCGGTGAGCATACGAACCGTCTCGACGGTATTCATCGAGGAGTTCCAGGCCATGTTCGACATGTACATCATCAGCGTGTCGATCGGATAAGGGTCGCCGGCCCAGGCATTGCGGATGACGCTGTGCATCAGGCCGTGGGCGGCCAAGGGCGCTTCCCAGGAATAGGCCTTGTCGATGCGGATCGGTGTGCCGACCTCGTCGACGAGCAGATCGTCGGGCCCTGAGACGAAGCCGAGCGGCATACCCTCCAGCGGCGTCATCGGGCGGACGTTCTTGCCTGCGGGCTTTGGCCCCGGCGGCGCGGAACGCGGATAGGGCGGCTTGAAGCGGAAGCCCCCGGGCACGTCCACCGTGCCGAGCAGAACCTGCAGCAGGTGGATGGCGCGGCAAGTATGAAAGCCGTTGGAATGGGCCGAGATGCCGCGCATGGCATGCATTGAGACCGGCCGGCCCTTCATCGTCTCGTGCCGGCGGCCGGCCCAATCGGTCCAGGCGACCGGCAGCTCGATCGCCTGCTCGAAGGCGATATGCGCCAGCTCCGCCGCGATCCGTCGGATGGTGTCGGCGCCGACCCCGCAGCGCTCCGCTACCGCCTCCGGCGAATGGCTTTCGTCCAGGTATCGGTCGGCGATCAGCTGAAATACCGGCGCGCAGCGGCGGCCATTGACCGTGTAGCTGCCGGTCAGTGCTGGTTTGGCATCCGGATCGGCGGCATTGACGGGCGCCTTCGCCACCCTGTCCCAAGCCAACAGGTTGCCGTGATCATCGCGCATGAACAATCCGTCATCGGCGGAACCGGGCTCCTGTACGACAAGCACCGGCGCGTTGGTGTAGCGCAGCAGATAGTCGAGATCTATGCGGCCGGCCTTGAGCAACTCATGGACGAGCGCCAGCACGAACAGTCCGTCCGTGCCGGGTCGTATGCCGATCCAGTCATCGGCAATCGCGTTGTAGCCGGTGCGGCAAGGGTTGATCGACAGCACCTTGGCGCCGCGCGCCTTGAGCTTGCCGAGGCCGATCTTGATCGGATTGGAATCATGATCCTCGGCGACGCCGAACAGGATGAAGTATTTTGTGTTGTCCCAGTCGGGCTCGCCGAACTCCCAGAACGAGCCGCCGATCGTGTAGAGCCCACCGGCCGCCATGTTGACCGAGCAGAAGCCGCCATGGGCGGCGAAGTTGGGCGTACCGAACTGGCTCGCCCACCAGCCGGTCAGCGACTGCGACTGGTCGCGCCCGGTGAAAAAGGCAAGCTTTCTCGGATCGGTGCGGCGGACCGCCGACAGCCGCTCGGTGGCGATGGTGAGCGCTTCGTCCCATTCGATCTCGCGAAACTCGCCGGAGCCACGAGGCCCTGTGCGCAGCAGCGGCTTCCTCAGCCGCGCCGGGCTGTAATGCTGCATGATGCCGGCGCTGCCCTTGCCGCAGATCACACCCCGGTTCACCGGGTGGTCTTTGTTGCCGTTGATGTAGCGCACCTTGCCGTCCTTGATGTGGACGTCGATGCCGCAGCGGCAGGCGCACATGTAGCAGGTGGTTTTGGCGATGCGGTCGGACACGCTCGGCGAGGTCTCGACGCCGTCGCCTTCGTCAGGCGCCTGGCTGTCGGCCAGCGGCCGCTGCGAGGGCGCGGAGTTTGCGCCGCGTGGTTCAGCTAGGCTCATGATCCGCGAACGCTCTTGCCGCTTGCCATCTTGGCCTTCGTCTTCGGACCGGGCCCGCGCATATAATGCAGCTCAGGATGGTAGCGGTCGCCGGCGAGCTGCCGCTTCAGCTGGCGGCTCCAATGCGCGAAAAGGGATTTGAAGCGCCCGATCATTTCCAACCTTGGCGGCAGAACGGCCTATTTTTTCCAAGCTCGGGTAAAAAGTTAGAACAAAGCGATTGATCTGTCTAACAAGCCGCTCTTGTAATTCCGATCGATTTTCCTTCTTAGTTGGCCATGACCCTCGATCAGCTTCGCATCTTCGTCGCCGTCGCCGAGCATGGCCACATGACCAAGGCGGCCGACCTGCTCGGCATCTCGCAATCGGCCGCCTCTGCCGCCATCCGCGCGCTCGAAAGCCATCATGGCGTGCGGCTGTTCAACCGGGTCGGCCGCAACATCGAGCTCGCGCAGACCGGCCACCGCTTCCTGCCCGAAGCCAAGGCTGTTCTGGAACGGGCAGCGGCTGCCCACGACGTGCTGGAGCATGTTTCCCAGACCATCACCGGCAGCCTGTCGATATCGGCCAGCCAGACCATCGCCAGCTACTGGCTGCCGAGGCGCCTGGCGTCCTTCCACGAGGCCTATCCGGCGGTGCGCCTGAGCGTCACCATCGGCAACACGCGGCAGGTCGAGACCAATGTGCTGGACGGCCGGGCCGATTTCGGGCTGGTCGAGGGCCGCACCGAGTCCGACATATTGCGGCGCGCCACGGTCGATGAGGATCGCCCCATGCTGGTCGTGGCGGGCTCACATCCCGAGCTTCCGACGACGCCGGCTGGAAACCTCGACATCAGGTCGTTGCGCTGGATCATCAGGGAGGGCGGGTA
>NZ_RZST01000193.1:0-11268 GCF_003997575.1 Mesorhizobium sp. M1A.F.Ca.IN.022.07.1.1 | reverse complement strand
CAGTTCGGGCGTGCCGGAATAGTGGATCTCGCTGCCGCGGAATTCCGGAATGCCGCAATTGCCCTTGACGATCACGGTGGCTTCCGGCTTCGCGTCGGTCATGTCGAGCAGCGAGGCCAGGATGTCGGCTGCGCCGACGCCGCAATTGGCGCCCACCCCAAGCGGAGCCTGCGACAGTCCATCCGCAACGCCGTGGATATCCTTGGGCAACAGCCCCATCATGGTGCGGCCGGCCGTATCGAAGGAACCGGTATAGGTGTAGGGCAGGCCGACGCGGATCGCGGCTTCGGCCGCGGCGCGGATCTCATCCGGCGCCGACATGGTCTCGATCCATGCGACTTCGGCTCCGCCGGCCTTCAAGCCCTCGATCTGCTCGGCAAAGGCATCGACCGCTTCCTCATAGGACATAGCGCCGAGCGGCACCAAAAGCTCGCCGGTCGGGCCGACGGAGCCGGCAACGATCACCTTGCGGCCTGCCTTGTCGGACACCGAACGGGCAATTTCGGCGGCGCGCTTGTTCAAGTCATGCACGCGGTCCTGAGCGTGATGCAGCTTCAGCCGATGACGGGTGCCGCCGAACGAATTGGTCAGGATGATGTCGGCGCCGGCATCGACGAAATTCTGATGCAGCGCGGCGATGGTGTCGGGCGCCGTCTCGTTGAGCAGCTCGGGGGCTTCGCCGGCCTCAAGTCCCATCGCGAATAAATTGGTGCCGGTGGCGCCGTCGGCCAGCAGCACGCCTTTTTCGGCAAGCAATGCGTCGATTGGATTGGTGGCGGTCATGGCTCTGGCTTTCGTGTCCTGAATTCAAATAACGATATAAAGAAGTCTTTATATCTAGTCAACGAATATGAGGCCCGCTCTTGCGTGAGTTTCCTAAAACGACGGTCGGCCAGCTTGGTCGCCGCATGCCAGCATTGCGATAGCGGCCGCGTTCAGACAAAGCCTGAGGTGAAGGAGATGCCGGCCAGTTTCTGCGTGAAGCTCGCAGCCTCATGCGCGTTGACATCGGCGGCTCGGATCAGATTGTCGAAGTGGCTGGTCAGGGTACGGACCGGCTGGGTGGCGTTCAACACCAGATACATATCGCCGACATAGATTGCGGCGCGGTACGGCCCGAAGATCGTATAAGGGATCGAATAGCGCATGCGGCCGTCATAGAGGAACAGGCGGAAGGTCGGGTAAAGGTCGTCGAGGAGCGTTGCCATGTGCAGCAATTGCCGGCGGCGCTCGGCTTCCGGGAACCGGTCCCAGACGCCGAGCCCGCGTGCGAAAATCTCCAGCGTATGGCGCGGCATGCAGACCTCCATGTCGGTCTCGGGCCGCCTGTTGTAGTCGATGCGGTATTGCGTTTCGCCGGCCTGCGCCTCGCGGCTCTTGTTGGTAATGCCGGCCTCGTATTCGACAAGGGCCTCGGTGCGCAGGAGGTCCGGAATGCCCGCCGGCACGTAGCGGATCTTGGTGCCGACCGCCTCGGCGTGCCATTTGGCAAGTAGCGTGCGGTCAAAGCCGTCCGGCGCCTCCTCGATCTCGAGGCTTTCGCGAATCTCGCCGGTGACGCCTTCGTCCTGGCTAAGGCCCAGCAGCCAGTCGAGCGATACCTTGAACTCGGCGGCAATGTTGAGAAGCGTCTCGGCGCGGGGCAGGCGCGTCGAGGCGCCCGACAGGAGTTGCGACAGCGCCGAACGATCGATGCCGACGGCGCTCGCGAAGGCCGACTGGTTCAAGTCCGAGCGTGTCAAGAGCAATTTCAGGCGCTCTCGGAAGACCGTCGACAGATCACGCTTGTCCATCACGCCGCTCCTTTCCAGTGGAGGAAAAATTTGCGCCCAGGCCTGCTGGTTAGGTGCTCAGGCGCAAATGAATCCCCAAATCTGTTTACAATATATAACATCTGCAGCTAAAAATGCGCATTCGCAACAGATTGTTCACTTTGTCGCGTTGCGACAACGACAGGCTCCTGACACAATGCTGTCAGGAATCAAAGTGGTTCCGGCGACTGGAAGGCAGTGGTCGATAGCATGACTGGCATACGCAAGAGACATAGCAGCACACCGGCCGTGGAATGGCCGACAGTATTCCTCACACTGTTCTGTTATGGCGCCTGGCTTGCCACCGGCTTCCTGCTTTGGCCTTCCTATCCGCTGCTGGCCCTTGTCGCCTTGGCCTTGATACTGGCCCTGCAATCCTCGCTGATGCACGAAGTGCTGCATGGCCATCCGACCCGCAACGCCAACATCAACGAGGCCTTCGTCATCCTGCCGATCGGGCTGGTCTGGCCGTTCCGCCGTTTCAAGGCGATCCATCTTCGCCACCACGCCGACGAGCGGCTGACCGACCCGCTCGACGATCCGGAAAGCTACTACCAGGCGCTCTGGATGCATGCGGAAATGCCGCCAGCGATGAAGGTCCTGCTCAAGATCAACAACACAATGGTCGGCCGCTTCGTTCTCGGACCTTGGCTGTCGTCGATCGGCTTCTTCCTCGAAGACGCCAGACAGATGGCCGCCGGCGACAAGGCGATCCGCAAAGCCTGGCTGCTGCATGCGGTCGGACTTGCAGTGGTCGTGCCGATCGTGACCTTCGGCTTCGGCATCCCGCTCTGGCTCTACATACTTGGGCCGGTGTGGCTCGGCCAGTCCCTGATTTCGGTGCGCACCTATGCCGAGCATCAGTGGTCGGAACACCCGGAGGGCCGCACGATCATCGTCGAGCGGTCGCCGCTCTCCTTCCTGTTCCTCAACAACAACCTGCATTTCGTGCACCACAAGAGCCCGACCGTCGCCTGGTACAGACTGCCGAAGATGTTTCGCGATCGCCGCGAAGAATGGCTGCGGATGAACAACGGCTACGTCTATCCGAATTATTTCGCGCTGATCAAATCATTTGCCTTCAAGGCCAAGGAGCCGGTGGTGCATCCGGTGCTGCGCCGCGCGCCCGAACCCGGCCGTGCCTTCAAGCCGCGCATCAGAGCGCGTAATGTGAGTGGACTTGGCACGGCT
Organism: Mesorhizobium sp. M1A.F.Ca.IN.022.07.1.1; assembly: GCF_003997575.1. Taxonomy (NCBI): domain Bacteria; kingdom Pseudomonadati; phylum Pseudomonadota; class Alphaproteobacteria; order Hyphomicrobiales; family Phyllobacteriaceae; genus Mesorhizobium; species Mesorhizobium sp. M1A.F.Ca.IN.022.07.1.1. The sequence continues at coordinate 8,266 of NZ_RZST01000193.1, read as the reverse complement.
CCGGTGCCGGCTGAGCCGCCGAAAGAGTAATTTCGAACTTTCGCGACTGCTTTATCGCCGCGGAATTCAGGCGCCGATGACCGCCTGTTTTGAAAGCTGTTCGTCATGAGCAAGTTGATTGCGGCTCTGCCGATGTATGACTGGCCGGAAGTTCGCGGCGAGATCGACGCGCAATGGGCGCAGCTCCGCGACGCTTTTCGACGGAGGGGTATCGACGCGCCGGAAAGAATGACGCGCAGCAATCGCGACCTGCCGCCGGTGTCCGGCGGCATCCAAGACGGCGCCGGGACGCTGATAGCGCCCGACCCCGCGACATTGCCCCCGGACGAGTTCGATTTTCACCAGCTCTGGCTGAGCCCGGCGCTGCTTTTCGGACAGACCTGCTGGGGGCCGATGGAGCTCGGCCTGGCCAGGCATGTGCAGGTGGTCGCTCAGCCAAGCTATGACGCCTTCGAGGGCGGGCAGGGCGAGCTCTATTCCAGCGCGCTGGTGATGCCGGCTGATGGCGGGACGTCGGTTGGCTCGCCCGAGGATGGCAAGGCCGTCATCCCGCTCGATCTCATCCGCGGCAAGCGCTTCATCTTCAACAATCCGGATTCGATGTCCGGGCTGCTCGGGCTGACGCGCGACCTGGAGGCGATCGGCGAAAGTCTGGGCGTCTTCGCCTCGTGCGGCGAAAGCGGCGGCCACCGGTCGTCGATCGTCGCCATCGCCGAGGGCAGGGCCGATATCGCCGCCATCGACTGCCAGAGCTGGGCATTGGCGCAGCGATTCGAGCCGGCGGCGCGGCGCGTGAAAGTGGTCGGCTGGACGACCAGGCGGAAGGGATTGCCGTTTATCTCGGCCAGGGCCACATCGGCGGACGTCGTTGCGTCCATGCGCGAGGCCATTGCCGAGCTTGGCTTGGACGGGTCAGTTGCCAAGCAGCTTTTCGTCGAGCGGGTAGGCTGAGAGTTTTTCGTTGCCGGTCTGGGTGATGAGGATCTGCTCCTCGATCTTGACGGCCTCGCGGCCGCCGAGCCTGCCGATATAGCTTTCCACGCACAGCACCATGCCGGGTTCCAGGACGCCATCCGGCGTGTCGTCCGTCCAGTCGCTGGCATGCGGCAGGGTCGGATATTCGTCCGCCAGACCGACGCCGTGGTAGAGCACGCCGTAGCGCGCCGGGAAGCAGTCTCCCGGCGGCACGGCGGAGCGTTCGACGAGATCGCGGAAGGAAATGCCCGGCCGCATCAATACCGTGTTGTGGGCGATCTGGTCGGCGGCGATGCGGAACAGGTCATGCTGCTCGTCGGACGGCCGGCCATCGCCGCAGAGCCAGGTGCGCGAGAGGTCGGCGCAGAATCCATAGGGACCGATGAGGTCGGTGTCGAAGGCGACGAGATCGCCGTCCTCGACGATGCGCGACGAGCATTCCTGGAACCAGGGGTTGGTGCGCGGCCCGGACGACAGAAGCCGGGTCTCGATCCATTCGCCCCCGCGCGCGATGTTGCCGCGATGCAGTTCCGCCCAGAGCTCGTTCTCGGAAATGCCAGGCTTCAGCGCCCCTTCCATCTCGCCCATCGCCGCCTCGCAGGCGACAATGGCGCGGCGCATGGCGAGGATCTCGTCGGGCGACTTTATGAGGCGCGCATTCTCCATCACCGCCTCGCCATTGCCGACCGTGATGCCGCGGCGGGCAAGCTCTTCGACGCCTTCCGGATTGATGTGGTCGACGGCGATCCGCCGATTGCCGCCGCCGTGCTCGGCAAGGAGCTCGGCGATGCCGGCCGCCCAGCGGCGGACCTTCTTGTCGGTCAGCTCGCCGCTATAAAGATACATCCACGACACCGCCGGTCCCACCTCGTCGACGACGCCGGCGTGATCCGACAAATGCTCGCAGGAGAAATAGTCGAACAGCACCACAGGGCCTTCTGTGGCGACGAAACAGTGGCGGGTCGGGTTGTGCGCGACCCAGAGCTGCATGTTGGTCGAATCCGTCGCGTAGCGGATGTTGACCGGATCGTAGAGCAGGGCGCCGGCATAGTCGCGGCGCCTGAGTTCGGCGCGGATGCGCTCGAGCCGATAGCTTCGCATGGCAGGCAGGTCTGGAGCGGCGATGCCTGCCGCCGCCCATTCGGCTTCGGCTACCGCGCCATAGCCCAGAGCGTGCTGGTTGAGCGCGGCAGCCTTCTCGCGGGAGGCGGCGCGCAGCGCCTCGACGGAGCCGGGTTCGAACGGCATGATCTTGCGGTGGCGGCCGAAACGTTGTGTGTCCATGCGGTCCCCCTGGCTGTCTATTGCGGCGTCATCTTGTGCAGCCTGGTGATCGTGACCTGGCGCGGGGCGTTCCCCAACTGCGGCACCGCGATGCGCCGATGGACGGTGTCCATCACATAGCCGGCCTCGGTGATCCTCTTGAAGATGACGGAAGCCGGCTCCTCGTCATCCGCGAGCACAAGCACCGCGGGCTCGCGGATCGATTTGGCGAAATCGGGTATCTCGTCGTCGAGCACGATGAGATCGGGATCGACGAGGCGGAGATTGCCGATCCAGAACCAGCTTGAGACCACAGTGCCGACCGGTCCGTCGGCTGTCAGCTGACGATGGAGCGAAGCGTAGTCCATGCGCACGATGCTGCCGCGGTTGTCGCCGCCGTGGACCTGCATGTACCAGCTTACCGGAAGCACCAGGATGGCCATCACGGCGCCGACGAAGACGATTGTAGCCTGCGTCTTCCTGCCCCTTTCCCCCATCGCGTCCAGCCGCATGGCAATGGCGACCGGCAACAGCACGAATACGGGCAGTATCCAGCGATCGCGAAACTGTGTGATGCCTCCCGCCAGCACCACCACGAGCGTGATCAGCAAGGCGAAGCCTATCGCTCGCCAGACCAGCGTCTCTGGCCACGGTGCGGCCTCGGGCGGTGGTGCGGATTGCTTGCGCGCCAGGAAAAACGCGACAGCAAAGATCGTGGCCGGCAGCCCGGCGAAATTGAGTATCGCATTGCCCAAGCCGCGGATGCCGCGAGACAGGGTCTTTGCCGCGCTGCCCCCCTCGGCGACGCCCAGGCCACCGCTGTGCGCCAGCAGGTCTCCCAGATGCGTGAGGCTCCAGTAGAATGTGGGCAGGCAGGCGAGGATCGCCACAACCACACTGATCAGGAAACGGCGATCGAAGATCGCCTCACGTGTTTCGCGGACGGACAGCGCCGCAAGGAACAGCGCAGCGAGAAAGATCACCTCATTGTATTTCGACAGCATTGCGGCGGCGGTCGCCAAGCCAAGCAGCACATACGCGGTAGTCGAGCGCCGTTTCTGCAACTCGGCGACTGCCAGGAGCAGCAGCGATGAAAAGCAAAAAACCGCGACCGAGTGGGTGAGGGCATGCTGCATCTCCCATACGATCTGTGGAAACAGCAGCAGGCCGAACATGGCGGCGGTCGCCGCGCGGGCTGAGTAGCCCAGGCGGCGCACTGTGGCGAAGGACGCGACCAATCCACCGGCCAGCAGCGTGTATTTGACGATCTTGAGCGCGAGAATGCTGGTTCCAACCAGCGAGGCCGTGAGGATGCCGAACCAGGTGTATAAAGGCGGCTGCGAGCCGCCATAGCCGGCCGCGAGGAAGCGCATCGCCATCAACTGTTCGGCGTCGTCGACGCCGACGCCGGTGCCCACGAAATGGGACGAGAGCGGCATAACCACGATCTGGACCAGGCAATAGGCAAGTGCAAACGCGATTGCGGCACTGAAAGGGCCGACCCGTTCATCGCAGAGCCAGTCGGTCCATTTCTCCAGCTGCCGCAAGGGTCGTCTTCTCATCTGATGCGTTGGTGGCCGGTTGCTATATAGCCGGCCACCAACACGATCCGAAAGCGGTACATTGCGGCTTCCTGGAATCAGGTGCGCATCTTCTCGCCGCTCGGGTCGAAGGGCGGTTCGACGTTGATGCGGGCCGGGCGGCGGTGGCCGAGGATCTCGATCTCGAACAGGCCGGCGCTCTCGTCCTCGGCAAGGGCCGCCGGCACATAGCCCTGCGCCATCGACTTTTGCACGTAGTGCGCATAGCCGCCCGAGGTCACCCAGCCGACAACGCGCCACTCGCCATCGACGATGCCGCGCACGGCCGAAGCGCCTTCGGCGGCTTCGGAGCCGCGCACTTCCTTGCCCGTCTCGTCGAAGCGCGGCGCGCCGTAGCCATGCGGTTTCTCCACCGTGCCATAATCCTTGCTGACCTTGGCCCAGATCGGCTCGTCGCCCATCACGTCGGCGTCCGCAGCATCGACGATGAAGGAGACGCGGCGCAGCTTCGGCCCTTGCGCCTGCTCCCTGGCAGCCGCCTCGCGGCCAATGAAGTCGTTCTTCTCCAGCCTGATGAAGCGGTCCATCGAGCCTTCGAACGGCCCGTAGATCGGACGCAACTCGCGGAACCAGGTTGGGAAGTTCTTTTCGAGACGCATCGACAGCAGCGCGCGCATGCCGAAATCGACGAGGCCGAATTCCTCGCCTGCTTCCTTGATCGCCTTGTAGACGAGGCGCTGATAGGCGGGGGCCATCCAGATCTCGTAGCCGAGGTCGCCGGTATAGGTGATGCGGTTGACCATGCAGGGCGCGCCGCCGACCGCCATCTCGCGGAAGTCCATGAAGCGGAAAGCCTTGGTCGAGACGTCGACGTCCACGAGTTTCTGCAGCAAATCCCGCGCGCTCGGTCCGGCGATGGACAGGCCGACCAGCGTCTGGTCGAAGCGGTGGATGCGCACAGAACCATCCTTGGGCAGGTGCTTCTCGAACCAGCGCATATGGTATTTCTGCGCGGCCGAAGAGCCCCAGATCATGAAACGGTCCTCACCGGTCTTGGCGATGGTGAAGTCGCCGATCAGCCTGCCGAACTCGTTGACCATCGGGGTGAGCACAATGCGGCCGGTCTTCGGCATCCGGTTGGTCATCAGCCGGTTGAGGAAATCCTCGGCGCCCGGCCCGGAAACTTCGTACTTGGCAAAGTTGGCGATCTCGGTGACGCCGACCCGTTCGCGCGTCGCGCGAACTTCCTCGCCGATCGGGCCGAAATCGTTGGAGCGGTGGAAGGAGACGATGTCCTTTGGCTCGGTGCCCTTTGGCGCGAACCAGAGCGGGGTTTCCAGTCCCCACGAGTCGCCCATGACCGCATTGTTGGCGAGCATCGTGTCGTAGAGCGGCGTCGTCTGCGCCGGCCGGGCGGCCGGCAGTTCCTCGTTCGGGAAGCGGATCGAGAAGCGCCGCGAATAATTCTCGCGCACCTTGGCGTTGGTGTAGCGCAGCGTCGCCCATTCGCCGAAGCGGGCGACATCCATGCCCCAGACGTCGAAGCCCGGATCGCCGTGCACCATCCAGTTGGACAGCGCCAGGCCGACGCCGCCGCCCTGGCTGAAGCCGGCCATGACGGCGCAGGCACACCAGAAGTTGGTCAGGCCCTGGACTGGGCCGACCAGCGGGTTGCCGTCGAGCGCGAAGGTGAAGGGGCCGTTGATGATCTGTTTGATGCCGGCCTTCTCGATGCCGGGGAAATGCTTGAAGCCGATCTCCAGCGACGGCGCGATGCGGTCGATGTCGGGTGGCAGGAGTTCATGACCGAAATCCCAGGGCGTGTTGACCGGCGACCATGGCTTGCAGGCTTTTTCATAGGTGCCGAGCAGGATGCCGTTGCGCTCCTGGCGGGTGTAAATCTCGCCCTTGAAGTCGAGCACGCCGATCATCTCGCGGCCGGTCGATCTGTTGAATTCCTCGACCTCCGGCATCGGCTCGGTGAGCAGGTACATGTGCTCCATCGCCAGCACCGGCAGCTCGACGCCGACCATGCGGCCGATCTCGCGCGCCCACAGCCCGCCGCAATTGACGACATGCTCGGCTTTCACCGTGCCTTGCTCGGTGACGACGTTCCAGGTGCCGTCGGCTTCCTGCGTCAGCTCGACGACGCGGTTGCGCAGCACGATCTCAGCGCCGAGTTTTCGCGCGGCCTTGGCGTAGGCGTGGGTCGTGCCGGAGGGGTCGAGATGGCCTTCGACGGGATCCCACATGGCGCCGACGAAATTCTTCTCGTCCATCAGCGGGAACATCGCCTTGGCTTCGGACGGCGTGATCAGCTCGGTATCCATGCCGAGATAGCGGCCCTTGGCGTGGGCGAGCCGCAGGAAATCCATGCGCTCGGGGGTATCGGCCATCATCACGCCGCCGGTCAGATGCAGCGAGCAGGACTGGCCGGAAAGCTCCTCGATCTCCTTGTAGAGCTGGACGGTATAAGCCTGCAGCTTGGCGACGTTCGGGTCGCCGTTCAGGGTGTGGAAGCCGCCCGCCGCGTGCCAGGACGAGCCGGAGGTCAGCTCCGAGCGCTCGATCAGCATGATGTCGGTCCAGCCGGCCTTGGCGAGGTGGTAGAGCACCGAGCAGCCGACGACACCGCCGCCGATGACAACCGCTTTAACATGGGATTTCATGAAGATAGGTCCGTTTTTGCAGAGACTGAATCGAGTGAGCGGGGCGTGAAAGATCAAAAATCGGTCGGCGCGCCGCCTTCGGCGCGGCGCTTCTCGACGAAGTCGTTGAGCTCCTCGCGGATGGCCGGGTCCATATACGGCTCTTCGTAGGCTGCGAGGCGCTCCTTCCATACCTTGTTGGTGCGTTCCAGCGCCGTCGGCGAACCCGCCTCGGTCCAGGTCTCGAAATTGCGCCAGTCGGAGACGATCGGCGAGTAGAAGGCTGTCTTGTAGCGCTCCTGCGTGTGCTGGGTGCCGAAGAAATGGCCGCCCGGGCCGACCGACTGGATGGCGTCGAAGCCGAGCGCGTCTTCGGAGAGATCGAGCGGGGTGAGAAATTCGGCCACCATCTGCAGGAGGTCGATGTCGAGGATGGTCTTTTCGTAGGAGCAGCGCAGGCCGCCTTCCAGCCAGCCGGCGCCGTGCATCATCAGATTGCCGCCGCCCTGGATGGCGCCCCACAGCGAAAAGACGCTTTCATAGGCGGCCTGCGCGTCGACCGTGTTGGCGGCGCAGGTGTTTGAGGTGCGGTAGGGGATATTGTAACGGCGGGCGAGCTGGCCGCCGGCGAGCTGCGCCTTCATGTATTCGGGCGTGCCGAAGGCCGGTGCGCCCGACTTCATGTCGACATTGGAGGTGAAGCCGCCATAGCCGACCGGCGCGCCCTTCTTCACCATCTGGGCAAAGGCGATGCCGGAGAGCGCCTCGGCATTCTGCTGCACCAGCGCGCCGGCGATGGTGACGGGCGCCATGGCGCCGGAGAGCGTGAACGGCGTGACGATCACCGCCTGGCCCATGCTGGCCATTTGGATGATGCCTTCCATCATCGGCACGTCGAGCTTGAGCGGCGAATTGGTGTTGATGATGGTGAAGACCGACGGCTCCTCCATCAGCTGCTCGCGGCTGACGCCGCGCGCGATGCGGGCGATCTCGATGCCGTCGACATTGCGTTCCTTGCCGAGCGAATAGATGTGGAAGACCTTGTCGGTCAGCGTGGCGAGGTCGCGGATGCATTCGAGATGCCGGACCGAGGGATGGATGTCGATCGGCTCGACCGGATAGCCGCCGGTGCACTGCAGGATGTTGTGCATCTGCGCCAGGCGCAGGAAATTGCGGTAGTCGACCTGGTTGCCGGGGCGGCGGCCGCGGTCGAGGTCGGAGCAGTTCGGCGCCGAGGCCATCATCGACAGGATGACGTTGTTGCCGCCGAAGTGCAGATTGTGCGCCGGGTTGCGGGCGTGCAGCGTGAACTCCGGCGGACAGTACGCGATGAGCTCGAGGATCATGTCGCTGTCGAAGCGAACGCGCTCGCTGCCTTCGCGAACGTCGGCGCCATGCGCCTTCATGATGCGGCGGGCTTCGTCATGCAGCACGTCGACGCCGATCTCCTTCAAAACGCGCAGCGAGGCGAGGTGGATCGATTCCAGTTCGTCGTCGGACACCAGCCTGGTGGGCACCAGCGGGTTCTTAAGCTGCCGGAACGGCGGCTGCTCGAAGGCTGCCGATCCGCCGGCGCGTTTGCCAGCACGGCCGCCGCGGCGGGCGCGATCTGTTGCCAATGCCGGTTCGGCGGGATGAAGGGCGGCAGTCATGAGAGGCCTCGTGGGGATGCGAAAGTGGTCGGCATAATGGACCGGCGGCAATGCTGCCGGTAAGGAGGCGGCGACCACTAGGGCGAGGGAAGCGACGTGACGGAAGGGCAGATTGGCCCGCCGAATTGCCGCCGCCAAAGCATTCCCTGCCGGCGTCCCTGACAAGGATTGGCTGGAACATGCGCCA
>NZ_RZST01000192.1:0-11270 GCF_003997575.1 Mesorhizobium sp. M1A.F.Ca.IN.022.07.1.1 | reverse complement strand
GCCCTGGCGACGGCACCTGGGGCGACGGCGCCTGGCGCGACGACGGCTGGTGCGCCGTTGCCGCCGCCGGCGCAACCCGGCGCCGCCCTTCCGCCGCCGGCGCAACCCGGCGCCGCCCTTCCGCCGCCGGCGCAACCTGCCGCGTTCGCCGGCTCGACACCCGTCGCCGGGCAGTTTCCGCCGCCGCCGGTGCTGCTGGCCGGCGCATCGCCGACCGGCCCCGGTGCGCTCAAGCAGGCCGCCGCCTACAAGAGCGCCGCTGTTGCCATGCCGGTCACCGGCCAATCAGCGAAGGTGGCTCCCATGCCGGGCGTGCAGCAGGTCGCCTATGTGATGCCGCAGAACCCGGCGCTGCTTGCCCAACCGGGCCAGCCCGAACAGCATGCCACAGGTCCGCGCGCCGAGATCGAGCGGCTGATCGAGAAATATTCGGCGATCTACGAAGTGCCGGTCGATCTGGTGCGCCATGTCGTCAACCGCGAGAGCACCTTCAATCCGAAGGCCTATAATCACGGTCATTGGGGACTGATGCAGATCAAGCACGCGACCGCACGCGGCATGGGCTATGTCGGGCCGGCAGCCGGCCTGTTCGACGCCGAAACCAATCTCAAATACGCTGTCAAATACCTGCGCGGCGCCTGGCTGGTCTCGGGCGGTAATGCCAAGCGGGCCGACCAGCTCTATCAGACGGGCTATTATTACGACGCCAAGCGCAAGGGCCTGCTCGATCAAACGGGTCTCGGCGTCGACCGCCGCCGCCTGCAGCCAGGCGCCTGAGCGCCGGCAACGAGGCGCGTCCCATCGGTCTTTGGGGCAGTTGCATGCGTGACACTGACAGTCGCCGGCCGCCGACCCCAAACGATGTCCGCCTTCGCAAGCTTCTCGATGATGCGCTGACCGCGCCGCATTGGCCGGAAGGCTTCGTCATGCGCCCGTTCGAGCACAGGGATGCGCAGGCCCTGCACGCGCTGCTGGAAGAGGCATTCGACGACGGCGCCGAAGGTCCGTTCGACGAATGGTGGCCGCGCATCTCAGACGATGCCGAGTTCGATCCGGACCTCTGTTTCCTCGTCATCGACGGCAAGGGGCTGCTGGCGGGCGCCGCGCTTTGCTGGGCGTCGGGCTTCGTCAAGGATCTGGCGGTTCATCCGGACTCGCGAAGGCACGGCATCGGCGAGGCGCTGATGCGGCACGTGTTCCTGACTTTCCGCGACAGGGGTGCAGCCCATGTCGACCTCAAGACCAACACGGTGAAGAACCCCGCCGCCTTCAGGCTTTACGAGCGGCTCGACATGCTCCCAGTGGCGTGGGAAGGGTAACGCTTCGCGGCATTTGCCTGCGGCGGCACAACCGAATGCGGGGCGCATTGTGAACCGCTTCACACAAGCTGACGTTAGGGCATGCTAATGCGTCGTGGTGCAGGGCGGCCGATCGGCGGATCGACGCTGGCAAGGCGTCGGAGGGGCTGTGCCGGCATGCGTCAGCCACTCCAAGGCGGGCTCCGGGGCGGCGGGTTTCGGAGCCCGCCCGCTTTGGGCGTGCGGCCAATCGCGAGATCTCCCTTAACCGAGTGACTCGGGTCAGTCCCCTCGCGGCCCGTCCCCGATGGCCATGTCGGGAACCCCGAAGCGTCGCTCCGCATTCAATGCGGGCGGAGGGTCATCATCAGCCGACGCGGCAAGGTCCGCGTGGACGGTTCCGAGGCGAGGCCCACCAGCATGAAATTTTACCGCGCATTCCTCGCACTTGCCGTCGGCGCGATGCTCGCGGTGGCGCCGGCTCGCGCGGTCGAGCTGTCGATCGTGTCGGGCGACACGGGCAACGGCATCAAGGTCTTGCGCGAGATACTCGACCGCTACCAGAAGCAGAGCGGCAACAAGGTCGACATCGTGGTGATACCGCCGTCGGGCACCGACCAGTTCGGTCAGTTCAGATTGTGGCTCGCGGCGGGAAACAGCGACATCGACGTCTACCAGACCGACGTGATCTGGGCGCCGCAGCTTGCCAGCCAACTCGTCGATCTCACCGCGGCGACCAGGGATATCGTGGCCGAGCACTTCCCGTCGATCATCCAGTCGCAGACCGTGAACGGAAAGCTGGTGGCGCTGCCGATCTTCACCGACGCGCCGGCACTCTATTACCGCAAGGATCTGCTCGACAAATACGGCGCCAAGGTGCCGACCACCTGGCAGGAACTGGCCGACACCGCCAAGCTCGTCATGGACAAGGAGCGCACCGCCGGCAACAAGGACCTGTGGGGTTTCGTCTTCCAGGGCAACGCCTATGAGGGGCTGACCTGCGATGCGCTCGAATGGGTGATGTCGAATGGCGGCGGCCAGATCATCGAGCCCAACGGCACGGTCTCCATCAACAACCGACAAGCCGCGGCCGCGCTCGACATGGTCAAGGGCTGGATCGGCACCATTGCGCCGCCGGGCGTGCTCGCCTACCAGGAAGAGGAATCGCGCGGCGTCTGGCAGACCGGCAATGCCGTCTTCATGCGCAACTGGCCCTATGCCTATGCGCTCGGCAACAGCGAGACCTCACCGATCAAGGGCAAGTTCGATGTGGCGCCGCTGCCTGCAGGAACCGGCGAAGACGCCCGGCCGACGGCAACGCTCGGCGGCTGGAATCTCGCGGTTTCCAAATATTCCAAGCACCAGGACGCGGCGATCGATCTGGTGAAGTTCATCGCCTCGCCCGGGATGCAGAAGTATCGGACGCTGAGGACGTCCAACCTGCCCACCATCAAGGCGCTCTATGACGATCCCGATATCGCCAGGGAACAGCCGATCGTCCCGCGCTGGAAGCAGATATTCCTCAACGCGGCGCCGCGCCCTTCGGCGGTCGCCAAAATCAAGTACAACGAAGCCTCGAGCCAGTTCTGGACGGCCGTCCACAACACCATGTCGGGCGACGGCAGCGCCGCCGACAATCTGGCCGATCTCGAAGCCAGGCTGACCAGGCTGAAGGGCAAGGGCTGGTGAGGGCGATGCCTGTGAGCCGCTCGCGCCTGATGCGGCAACGCGTGCGCTCGGCCTGGCTGTTTCTGGCGCCGATGCTTCTGGTCCTTGCCGCCGTCGCCGGCTGGCCGCTCCTGCGCACCTTCTACTACAGCTTCACCGACGCCTCATTGGCCGATCTCGACGCCCGTCAATGGGTCGGCTTCGACAATTATTTCTCGATGCTCAGCATGCCGAGCGGCCGCGTGCTCTATGACGGGCTGCTCGCCGATCCGGTCTGGTGGCGCGCCGTGTGGAACACGCTGCTCTTCGCCGTGGTGTCGGTGAGCTGCGAAACGGTCCTCGGCATGATCGTGGCGCTCGTTCTCAACGCCGACTTCAGAGGCCGCGGCTTCGTCAGGGCGGCGATCCTCATTCCCTGGGCGATCCCGACCATCGTCTCGGCCAAGATGTGGCAGTGGATGCTCAACGACCAGTTCGGCATCATCAATGCGGTGCTGCTCAACCTTGGCCTGATCGACGCCAAAATCGCCTGGACCGCGAGCACCGACACGGCGATGATCGCGGTGCTGATCGTCGACATTTGGAAGACGACGCCGTTCATGGCGCTGCTTTTCCTCGCCGCGCTGCAGATGCTGCCGCGCGATGTTATCGAGGTCGCCAGGCTCGACGGCGCCAATCCGTGGCAGATCTTCTGGAAGGTGACCTTGCCGCTCATCCGCCCGGCGGTCATGGTTGCGGTGATTTTCCGCGCGCTCGACGCGCTGCGCATCTTCGACCTGATCTACGTGCTGACGCCCAACAATGTGCACACCAAATCGATGTCGGTGTTCGTGCGCGAGAACCTGTTCGAGTTCGACAAGTTCGCCTATGGCTCGGCCGCCTCGACGCTGCTTTTCCTGATCGTCGCGCTGCTCACCATTTCCTACATCCGCATCGGCCGGATAGAGCTGGAAGGAGGCCGCTGAGATGGCGATGTTGAAGCGTTTAGGCTTCTTCCTGCTGGTGGGGGCAATCGTCTTCGTCGCGGTGTTTCCGCTCTATTACGCCGTCGTCACCAGCCTGAAATCCGGCACCGAGTTGTTCGAGGCGAGCCTTTGGCCGCAGGCGTTAAGCCTCGCCAACTACAGGAACGTGCTGGTCGAAGGTCCTTTCCTGCGCAATCTCTTGAATTCCTTGGTCGTCTCGGGCGCCGTCGTGCTCATCTCGCTGCTGCTCGGCGTGACATCCGCCTACGCGCTGGCACGCGTCCGGTTCCGCGGCCGTTCGGCGCTGATGCTTGCCATATTGTCGGTGTCGATGTTTCCGCAGGTCGCGGTGCTGGCCGGCCTGTTCGAGATCATCCGGGCCTTCGGCCTCTACAATTCGCTCATCGGACTGATCTTCTCCTACATGATCTTCACGCTGCCGTTCACCGTCTGGGTGCTCACCGCCTTCGTGCGCGACCTGCCGGTCGAAATCGAGGAAGCGGCGATCCTCGACGGCGCGACGCCATGGATCATCGTCACTCGCGTCTTCCTGCCGCTGATGTGGCCCGCATTGGCGACGACAGGGCTGCTCGCCTTCATCGGCGCATGGAACGAGTTCCTGTTTGCGCTGACCTTCACCTCCAACAACGCGCAGCGCACGGTGCCGGTGGCGATCGCGCTGCTTTCCGGCAACTCGCAGTTCGAGATCCCCTGGGGCAACATCATGGCCGCTTCGGTGATCGTCACGGTGCCGCTGGTGGTGCTGGTGCTGATCTTCCAACGCAAGATCGTTTCCGGCCTAACCGCCGGCGGCGTGAAGGGATAGGCCGTGCTGATGTTCAGGTGATGCCGGGCTGCGAATGGCGGTGTCCTGCGCTTCGGTGTTCACGTACTTCAAGCACGCTCCGGTATTCTCGGTACGACCATCCTCGGCTCGGCCTGACCCTGACTCAACACGGCCTCCTTCACGCCCTCAACGCAACCGGCAGCGCCATTTCGCGTTGGAAGTGCAAGGGGCTGATCGGAGATTCCAGATGAAGACGCTTCTGACCGCGGCCGCCATGGCGCTCCTTGCCGGCGCGCCGGCCACCCTTGCTCAGTCGAGCGACAGCAACGATGTCGCGCCAATGGCGACAGACAACAAGGTCGACACGCAGACTTTCGTCACCACCGTACCCAATGCCAACGAGTTCGAAATCCAGGCGAGCAGGCTGGCCGAGGAGAAGTCGCAGTCGGACGAAGTCAAGGCTTTTGCCGACGAGATGGTCAGGGACCACATCAAGGCCGGGGAGGATTTCAAGGCGGCGATGAGCCAGGGCCAGACGACGGCTTCTATCAAGCCTGCCGGCCCCGCCCTGGGGCCTAAGGAACAGCAGATGCTAGGCGAGCTGAAGCAGGCGAGCGGCACGGAGTTCGACCGGAAGTATATCAAGATGCAGATGGATGCGCACAGGGACGCGGTCGCGCTGTTCAGCACCTATGCCAATTCCGGCGACGACCCGGCGCTGAAGGAATTCGCCAAGAAGACTCTGCCGGTGCTGAAAATGCACGAGAAGCATGTGAAGGAACTGGCGGTGGCGCATCACGGGTGAGGGCGTGGTTTCTGCCCCCCGCAGCGGGTCCTCAGCTCGCCTTGATCTGCTCGACCGCCGTTGCCAGCAACTCGTCCATGGCCTGGCGAATCTGGGCATCCGACTGGACGACGCCCGCCGCGTCGAAGTCGGCACGGACCTTGCGGAACACGTCGTTGTCGCCCGCTTCCTCGAAATCCGCGCGCACCACCTCTTTCGCATAGGCGTCGGCATCCACGCCGGATTTGCCGAGCTTTTCGGCGGCCCACAGGCCGAGCAGCTTGTTCCGGCGCGCCACGGCCTTGAACTTCGTCTCCTCGTCCATTGCGAATTTCTTTTCGAAGCCTTCCTGACGGTCCCTCATGCTGCTCATGGTTTGCCTCGCTCAGACGTGAGTTCGACCGCCTCCGATGCATGCGAAGAGCGGCCAGGAGAAGCGAAAATGGGGAGCATGAAGGCCTGTAGCAAGGCCTGATCGTGGTGTGGACGCCGCGGACCCGAAATTCGTGCCATGCCGGGCCGAAGCTCCGATGTGATTTGACCTGGCCGGGCCGTAGCCTACTTTCGACCTGGCAGGAGGAGTGGAGGAGACGGGCGATGAAGTCACCGTTGAACCATATGCAGGGCGTCGTGCTGACGGCGGCGTTGATGTTTGCTGCCGGCACTGCCGCCTATGCCCATCACGGCTGGTCGTGGACGCAGGACGACTTCTTCGAGCTCAAGGGCAAGATCGCGGCGATCTATATCGGCAATCCGCATGCGACGCTGGACGTCGATGCGAAGGGGGAGGTGTGGCGGGTGGAGATGGCGCTGCCGGCCCGCACCATCGCCGCCGGCTTCACCGAGGAGGTCGCCAAGGTCGGCGACGCGGTGACCGCGATCGGCCATCGCTCGCGCGAGGAGGCGGAAAAGCGCATGAAGGCGGTGCGCATCATCGTCGGCGGCAAGCGCTACGACGTCTATCCCGACCGCCTGCCGCCGGCCTAGATGGCGGAGTTTCTGGCCGGCATCGAGCAGCTTGCCTTGGTGCGGGGGCTGAAAGCCTCCTTCGTCGCCTATCCGATCGTCAATGCGCTGCACATCATGGCGGTCGGCGCGCTGCTCACCAGCGTCGGCCTCATGGATTTCAGCGTCCTTGGCGCCTTCCGCTCGCTGCCCCACGCGCCGTTCGTCGCGCTGCTGCGCCGCGTAGCCCTTGGGGCGTTTGGCGGGGCAATCGTCACCGGGGCGCTGCTGTTTTCGGTAAAGGCGAGCACCTATGCGGCGATGCCGATCTTCCTTGCCAAGATGACGCTGATCCTGCTGGCGGGGGCCAATTTCCTCGCCTTCACGCGCCTGACCCGCACGAGCGGGGTGGCCGAGTCGGCCGGGGGCATCGCGGCCGTCCTGGCCGTGATTTCGCTCGGCCTGTGGACCTGCGTGCTTTTCGCCGGGCGGTTCATAGGGTTTTTGTGAAGCCGCTTGCTGCTCAAGGCCGGCGATAGTGCTGCCTTCGCCAAGAACAGCGGCAACTGCACATGATCAACCGCTCTTTGGCCACGGCGCGCTACCTGGAAGTCGGCCCGCGCAACCCGGAGGATGTCATCACCTGTTCCGACATTGACATGATGAGCCCGAGTTCGGACGGACGGTTTTTGGATAAGGATGGGAGGGCATATCAGGGGCAGGGGTGAGGGGCAGAGACAAATTAGGGCTTACTTTCGCCCTTTCTTTGCACCGGTTGGGTCTTTGCACCGGTTGGAACAAATAGGGAACATATGGTATAAACTGTGAATCACGGCCGGTCGCAAACCGATTCCTAGCTAGAGTTGGAGCACATTCAGTCGTATGTCTGCTCCAGTTTAGGAAGCATTGGGGCGGTGTGAAATGGCTGAAGAAAATAGAATTATCGAGTTTTGTGTCCTAAACATTGCTGCTAGCCCGCATCCCGGCGGTGTTTACGTTGATCTCCTCAACAGAGCAGCCTTCAATCCGGTCAATTTTTGGGGAGAGCTATTTGCTACAATCTCACCACCAGAAAAGGTCGAAGACGGGTTCTATCGAGGGAGACTGTTGGTCTGGACCGAGATCAACACCTCGGAGCCGGCCATTCGAAAGGACATTCTGCAAGAAGTTCCATTCGAACAATTGGCTATCAACCTTCCGGCGGACGTCGGGTTCAACGGCAAAGTTTTTCAATATATCTTGCGCGAGCGAGATCACGTCCTATTTCTTGAAACAAGGAATGATCTCAACAAGCGCATTTCGCCACAGCGAGCGCGCAAGATATTTAATGAGCTATTTGGGCCGCCGATCCAAGGAATTGAGGCACCGCTCGTCGAGGTCACGGTCATTCCAGACGAGGATCTGCTCAAACGGATCCTCGCGATTTCGAAGCTTAAGCGGCTTCACATTCATCTCGTGCGCCCCAATGCTGACGCCATTGATCCGCAAGAGATACTAGACAACCTTGTTCAGCAGGGCGCCAAGAGCCAGGATGTCATATACGTCGCCGCTCCCGGTCCTGATGGGCTAAAGCCAAATGAAGAGACAACGACCCAAGCCGAAGTCGCTTCGCACAACGGATTCGTTAAAGGTTCAGGAGTCGAGGAAGATGGTGAGTCCGTCAGCCTTAGCACCAAAGAACACCCCCGCGTCATTCGACGCATCTTCGGAGAGTTGGGATCGGCGTTTGATGAAGCTCTTGCTGTCGCCCGTGAGACGGTTCTTAAACTCACCGGCCAGTAAGACGTACCAGATCTATTGGAAGCTATATGGGGGACTTCCGGCTCTTCTGAAGTCTCCGTACCTGTATGCATCCCTCGTGATCACATGGGCGCTCAAGCCGATTTGGCTTACGGTCGTAAGCAACGCAAGGTCTTGGCCCCAAATCTCTATCGACGTCATACCCAGTATGTTGGGTTTCTCGATGGGCGGAATGGCGATCATGCTTGCGTTCTCAAACGCGAAGATATTTAAGACAATTGCAGAGAGCGGAAAGCCTACTTCTTACTTTATGAAGATCATAAGTAACTTTTTTCACTTCATTTTGGCTCAGACAATTGGACTTATTTTCGCTCTTTTCTCAATCGCCTATTCGAACGACTACTTGTCTTTTTTCGGATTTTGGTCGTTGGTTTATGCGATGCTGGTTGGTGTAGCTACAGCCGGTCAGTTACTTATGACGGCGCAAATATTCAATGCAACAGCGTCTATCATGGATGACGGCGACGACAACTGACGAGCCTCGGCGACCCACCTCGGTGCAGGAGTGCGAAGCGCGACGATGATACTCGTGGCACTTGTCGGGCCGGCACATCAGCGGAGAAGCGAATTGGGCCTATACACAAAAGGTGGTCGCCCCTTACAGGTTTCAGGAGACAAGGTCTATAGCAGATCGGGCAAGGTTGTTGGTCGCTTGAATGGCAGTAAGGTCTACGGGCCTGATGGCCGGTATGTAGGCACAATTGCTGGCGATCGGCTCGTCTATCGTTCTACTGATAGCGCAACAATAAGTTCTCCATTTGCTGCCGCAAATCGAGCGGGATCGGCGACAGCAAATCGAGCAGGATCGGCTATTTGGGGTGAGGAACCCGACATTCCGGATTGACTAAAGGGAACGGCCAGCGCGCTGACCACCTTGGCGTTGCAAACTCACCCAAAATATTCCTGCAGCGGCCGGACCTCGAGGTTCCCCGCGCGCAGCGCCGCGATCGCCTCGGCCACGGCCGCAGCGCCCGACAGCGTCGTGTAGTAAGGCACCTTCTGCATCAGTGTCGCCCGCCGCAGCGACTTCGAGTCCGACACGGCCTTCTGGCCATCGGTGGTGTTGAAGACGATCTGGACCTGGCGATTGCGGATGGCGTCTTCGATGTGGGGGCGGCCTTCGAGCACCTTGTTGATCTTTTCCGCCGTCACGCCGTTCTCGGCGAGGAAGCGGGCGGTGCCGGAAGTGGCAAGCACCTTGAAGCCCTGCTCGGCGAGGCGTTTTACGGCGGGCAGAATCCCCTTCTTGTCTTCGTCGCGCACCGAGACGAACAGCGTGCCCGCGCGGGGGAGATCAACACCCGCCCCTAGCTGGCTCTTGGCGAAGGCCAGCGCAAAGTCGCGGTCGAGGCCCATCACCTCGCCGGTCGAGCGCATTTCCGGCCCGAGCAATATGTCGACGCCGGGGAAGCGGGCGAAGGGGAAGACGGCTTCCTTGACCGCGATATGGCCGGGATTGCGCGCGTCAGGCATGGCGCCGTAATGCGCGAAGGCGTTTTCCAGCGTCTCGCCGGCCATGATGCGGGCGGCGATTTTCGCAATGGGACGGCCGATGGTCTTGGCGACGAAGGGCACGGTGCGCGAGGCGCGGGGGTTGACCTCAAGCACATAGACCGTGCCGTCCTTGATGGCGTATTGCACGTTCATCAGGCCGCCGACATTGAGCGCCCGGGCAAGTGCGGCGGTCTGGCGTTCCAGCTCGTCGACGAGTTCCGGCTGCAGCGAATATACCGGCAACGAGCAGGCGCTGTCGCCCGAATGGATGCCGGCCTCCTCGATGTGCTCCAGGATGCCGGAGACGAAGGTTTCCTTGCCGTCGCAGAGGCAGTCGACATCGACCTCGGTGGCGCCGGTGAGATAGGTGTCGAACAAAAGCGGGTTCTTGCCGAGCAGCGTGTTGATCTGGCCGGTCTTGTCGGCCGGGTATTTCTGCTTGATGTCCTCCGGCACCAGGCCGGGCACGGTGTCGAGCAGATAGGTCTGCAGCATGCCTTCGTTGTAGATGATCTGCATGGCGCGGCCGCCGAGCACATAGGACGGGCGCACCACCAGCGGAAAGCCGAGCTCGGCAGCGACGAGGCGCGCCTGCTCGACCGAATAGGCAATGCCGTTCTTCGGCTGGGTGAGACCGAGCTTGTGCAACAGCTTCTGGAAGCGGTCGCGGTCTTCCGCAAGGTCGATCATGTCGGGCGAAGTGCCGAGGATCGGGATGCCGGCCTTCTCCAGCGCGTCGGCCAATTTCAGCGGCGTCTGGCCGCCGAATTGGACGATGACCCCGACCAGTTCGCCGGATACCTGCTCGGCGCGCAGGATCTCCAGCACGTCCTCCGGCGTCAGCGGATCGAAATAGAGCCGGTCGGATGTGTCGTAGTCGGTCGACACGGTCTCCGGGTTGCAGTTGACCATGATCGCCTCGAAGCCGGCGTCGCGCAGCGCAAAGGCGGCGTGGCAGCAGCAATAGTCGAACTCGATGCCCTGGCCGATGCGATTCGGGCCGCCGCCGAGGATGACGACCTTCCTGCGCGACGAGACGCGCGCCTCGTTGGCGAGCTCGCCGGCGAAGGGCGTCTCATAGGTCGAGTACATGTAGGCGGTCGGCGAGGCGAACTCGGCGGCGCAGGTGTCGATGCGCTTATAGACCGGGTGAACGCCGAGCCTTTGCCTGGTCTTCTGAATCGCTTCCGCGTCGGTTCTGGTCAGCGACGCCAGGCGTGCGTCGGAAAAGCCCATGGCCTTCAGCATGCGCAGGTTCGCCGCGTCCTGCGGCAGGCCGTGCTCGCGGATGCGCTCTTCCATGGCGATGATGCCGGCGATCTGCTCGAGGAACCACGGGTCGATCTTGCACATGGCGTGCACGTCTTCGAGCGAGGTACCCATGCGGATCGCCTGCGCCACCATGCGCAGCCGATCGGGCGTCGGCGTGCCGAGCGCGGCGCGGATGGCGTTGCGGTCGTCGACGTGGTCTGCCGAGCCAAGGCCGGGGATCTCGATCTCGTCGAGGCCGGTGAGGCCGGTTTCCAGTC
>NZ_RZST01000191.1:0-11355 GCF_003997575.1 Mesorhizobium sp. M1A.F.Ca.IN.022.07.1.1 | reverse complement strand
TTGCCGGCAAGAGCGATCCGCTCGAAGGCGTGCCGTCACCCGGCGAATTTCCACTCGGATCTCAGGGCTGGGCGGCGATCATCGACGGTGTCGGCGGCACCGGCGTCGTCACCATCGGCGCGGTGCTGGGCATGGCTGCCCATATCGAGGGGAAGGGCTGCGGCATGATCGACATGGCGGGCCTTGCCCAGAAGGGCGGCTCGGTCTTCACCCATGTCCGCATCGCCCCGACGCCCGAGGACATCCACGCCATCCGCGTTTCCGCCGGCAAGGCCGATCTTGTGCTTGGCTGCGACCTCGTCGTCTCCGGCGCCAAAAAGGTGCTCGCCGCGGTGCGCGAGGGCCATACCATGTTCCTCGCCAACACCGCCGAGATCATGCCCGGCGAATTCACCCGTTCCGCCGATTTTTCGCTGCCGGTCGAGCGGCTGAAGAAGGCGATCCGTGCCGCCGCCGGCGACGACAAGGCCCACTTCTTCGATGCCACCCGCACGGCGACCGCGCTGTTCGGCAATTCGCTCGGCGCCAACATGTTCATGCTCGGCTTCGCCTTCCAGCATGGCGGGCTGCCGCTCTCGGCCGAAGCCGTTGAAAAAGCGATAGAATTGAACGGCGAAGCGGTGGTGATGAACATCGCCGCCTTTCGCTGGGGCCGTCGTGCCGCGCACCAGCCGGATTTCGTGCGCGGCCTGGTCGATCATACCGGCAAGCCGGCATCGGCACCCGCCGAAACGCTCGACGACATTGTCGCCCGGCGGGTGGCTTTCCTCACCGCCTACCAGAACGCCGCCTATGGCAAGCGCTATGCCAACAGGGTCGCGGCGCTGCGCGCAGCCGAGGCGACAGCGGTTCCCGGCTCGACGGTCGTCACCGAGGCGGCCGCGAAAAACCTGTTCAAGCTGATGGCGATCAAGGACGAGTATGAGGTGGCCCGGCTTTACACCGACGGCAGCTTCGCCGCCGATCTCGCAAGGCAGTTCCAAAGCTACGAAAAGCTGGAATTTCACCTCGCGCCGCCGATCCTCGGGCGGCGCGGCAATGACGGCAAGCCGAGGAAATCGAGTTTCGGCCCGTGGATGATGAAGGCATTTCGCCTGCTTGTTGTCATGAGAGGCCTGCGCGGCACCGCGTTCGACCTGTTCGGCCATACCGCCGAACGGCGCGCCGAGCGGCAACTGCTTGCGCAATACGAGGCCGATCTCGATCTGATCGCCGCAGCACTTGCGCCGGGCAAGGTCGAGGCCGCCGCCGCTCTGGCCTCCGTTCCGGCGCTCATCCGCGGCTATGGCCATGTCCGGCAGGCCAGCGCCGCCAAGGCGTCCGAAGAGCGCTCCAGGCTGCTGCAGCGGCTGACCGAGGCCGCTCCGGTGCCCGTTCTCAGCGCTGCCGAGTGATTGCGCCAGACCAATCCCGAAGTTTTCGTCGGTCGGCCTAAAGCGCCTCGCGTGGAAATGGATCCAGGAGAGGCGCTTTAGGCCTTTGTTCGATGCAGGTCGTTCTCCCAAAACCGCTGCGCACTTGTGGGTGACATGCGTTAGGTCCTTTGCGGCCCTTGGCCGGCAGACCGAAGCCGCTGCTCAAGGCGGTTCTGTTCTAAGCCTTTCTTAAGGCGGTTGTGTCATGACAAGGCTTAGCGTTGGGCCGACCCTATGGGCAAAACAAAGACCGAAAGCATCCCAGCGGATGTTTATATCCAATTTGTGCGGTCGTTGTTCGACAACGCGCACATGTTGTTGATCGGTGGCGCGTGCTACTGGATCCTCGGAGTCATGATCTATCTGCGCACCCACAATCCCCTGTTCCTGGCGTTTTCTTTTGCCCTGCTTTCCGTCAGCCTTATCCGTTACTTCGGCATTCGCGGCTTCCTGAGGACAGGCGGCGCGATTGCCGATGTCGAACACGCGCAGCGGTTGGAGCGCAGCTACATCCTGAAGGGCTGCCTTCAGGGTCTCGGATTGGGCGCGCTGTGTTTCGTGTCGATCTACATATATCCCGAACCGTTCGCCGAGCTCGCGGCAATGTCGCTCACGCTGGCGACCCTGGTCACCGTTGTCGCCCGCAACTATGGGTCGCCGCGCATGGTGCGGATCTTTTCCGTGACCTTCATCGGTCCGGCGGCTCTCGCGCTCCTGCTGCGCATGGACGCGCCCTCCGTCGTCCTCGGCCTGATGATCATCCCGATGACGTTCATCACCATCACCGGCGCCGATCATGTCCGCAACGTGCTGTTCTCGGCGGTCATCGGCCACAAGCAGGCGAGAAACCTGACGCGCAGGTTCGACCGCGCGCTCAACACGATGTCGCACGGCCTGGTCATGCTCGGCCCCGACGGGCGCGTCGCCGTCGCCAATGCCGAGGCCGCCCATCTGATGTCGCTGAAATCGGCCGACGCGCTGCTCGGGCGCTCGATCCACGGCCTTCTGATGCGCGGCGTCGCCGGCGGCATGCTGGCACCGAAGGATTGCCGCTACATCGAGGCGCAGCTGACGCGCGCCTTGCGCGAGGGCCGGGACCGCAAGGTGCTCGTGTCGCTCGCCAATGGCCAGCACTACGAGTTCTCCGCGCGCGAAGGCAGCCAGGAACTCGGCGTCATCACCTTCGAGGACGTCACGGCCCGCGTCGAGGCGGAGGAAAAGATCCGTTTCATGGCGCGCTACGACAACCTCACCGGCCTGCCGAACCGTGCCTATTTCCACGAGCTGGTCGGCGAGGCCATGGCGTCCGGCGACCGCGACCGGCTCTGCGGCTTGGCGGTGCTCGACCTTGATGATTTCAAGAGCGTCAACGACACGCTCGGCCACCCGGTCGGCGACGGTTTGATCTACGCCGTAGCCGAGCGGCTGGCAGCGGTTGCCGGGCCGGGCATCAATGTCAGCCGCTTCGGCGGCGACGAATTCATGATCTATTTCGACCGCATCGAGGATGAGAGCCATCTCAGCAGCCTGCTCGACGAGATCTTCGCCGGCCTGCAGGGCGAAGTCGACGTCGCCGGTCACGGCCTGCGCATCCAGACCAGCGGCGGCGCGGTCTTGTCCGTGGTCAAGGACACCGACGTCGACGGTATGATCGTCAAGGCGGACCTCGCGCTCTACAAAGCCAAGGAGCTCGGCAAGAACAGCTGGCGGCTGTTCGAGGCATCGATGGACGCCGCCTTCCGCAATCGCCAGCTGATGAAGGCCGATCTGCGCAGCGCCGTGCAAGCCAAGGAGTTGCGCGTCGTCTACCAGCCGATCGTGTCGATGAGCACCATGCGCATCGCCAGCTGCGAGGCGCTCTGCCGCTGGGATCATCCCGATCTCGGCCCGATTTCGCCGGGCGTCTTCATTCCGCTGGCCGAGGAGATGGGCATCATCTCCGAGATCAGCTCTTTCGTGCTGCAGGCGGCCTGCGCCGAATGCGCCAAATGGCCGGCCCAGACCAGCGTTTCGATCAACCTGTCGGCCAAGGACTTCCGCAACCGCGACGTCGTGCAGAAGGTGCGTGATGCGCTGGCGGCGTCGGGCCTTGCGCCGCACCGGCTCGAGATCGAGGTGACGGAGACTGCCCTGCTCGACGACAAATCACTGACCCGCGAGCTGATCGAAGAGCTGAAAGCGCTGGGCGTCCGCATCGCGCTCGACGACTTCGGCACCGGCTATTCCAGCCTCAGCTACCTGCACAAGCTGCCGCTCGACAAGATCAAGATTGATCGCTCCTTCCTGATCGACGTGACCCAGAGCCCCCAGTCGCTCGATCTTCTGAAGGGTATCGTCGGCTTGACCCGGACGCTGGGCCTGGTCGTCACGATCGAAGGGGTGGAGACTTTCGAGCAGCTGAAGATATTGGTGCGTTCGGTCAAGCCAGACCTCGTGCAAGGCTTCCTGTTCGGCGCCGCGCTCAGCGCGTCCGGCATCGAGACGATGTCAAACGTCACCTGGCCATTCGCCGCGGACCTGCGCCTCGCCCCCAGACGGTCGGCCAGATAGGGAATTTCATCATTCAGGATTAAGAATGCGCGTTGCGTTGGCTACGCAGCAATTTTCGTCCAATCGGAAGGTTTTGACCCGATTGTTCAGGATCAAAAGCTCACATTTGTTTTCTCTAAGCAATTCAATACGGCAAAGTATTTTGGCTTGATGCCCTATATTACCGGTAGCTGCGGCAGCCAAGTCCTTTCAGCTCTGGCATCTGTGAACTCCTTGACATCGGATGCGTGCCAAGGTCCGAGTGTGCGGTCGACTTTTCCGCGCAACCCTTTCCGGCGCATTGTTAAGGTTAACAGAAGGTAAACCAGCAGTATCGAATTTTCGGCTTGTGTCTCATTTTGACTCGAATAGCCTGTTTACAGGCGGATACGAGGACTTGAGGATGGATGCTGCAAGAAACGATGCGCAGGCTGACGCCGGCGCAAATGCTGGCTCGGCGCTGAATCGTTCGATCATGCAATTGCTGGAGCATGTCGATTATCGTTTGATCACGGGGGGCGAGGATCTGGAGGCGATCTACCGCCTTCGCTATCAGTCCTACCTGCGCTCAGGCATGTGCGGCCCGATCGCCAGCGGGATGTTCGAGGATCGCTGGGACAACCTGCCGAATTCCTACCGGTTCGGCGTCTATTTCGATGGCCACTTGGTCAGCACGCTGCGGCTCCATTACATTTCCCGCGAGCACCCCTATTCGCCCTCTGTCGACGCCTATCCGGAAATCTTGGCAGAGCGGCTTGCCCGCGGAGAAACCTTCATAGACGGAACCCGGTTCGCAACCGACGCGGATAGCGCGCCCGCGCCCGGAGTCCTGCCTTTCCTGACGCTGAGGCTCGGCATGGTGGCTTCCAGCTATTTTGGCCAGACGGCCGTGCTGACGCCGGTCAAGGTCGAACATTCCGCCTACTACGCCCGCATCTTCCATGCCGTGCAGCGGACAGAAGGCAAGGTGTTTCCGGGTGTCCTTGCGCCGATCGCCTTGTTCGAGATCCCCTGCGGTGAAAACTTGCGCCAGACGCTCGACCGCTTCCCGTTCTTCAAGTCGACGCCGGTGGAGCAGCGGATGATGTTCGCCAATCCGGCCATCAACCGGCTCACCCCTCTGTCGATCGTACCGACGGCCAAATACTATCGCGATGCCGCCTGAACGGGCGTCCTACCGCGCCTCATGAACCTTCCCCGCGGCTCCCGCGTTACGAGTACCGGCGTCACTGATCATCGGCGGCGCCGCATTCTTGACCCCCAGGCTTGTCGCCGGCTCAAATCGGGTTTTTCACGGGAAGGAGTACGATTATGACCATCCACTCGCTTGCGCTCACGCCCCTGATCTCGCTGATCGCCGGCATATTGATCCTGGTGATGCCGCGCCTGCTCAACTACATCGTCGCGCTCTATCTGATCGTGGTCGGCCTGCTCGGCCTGTTTCCGCACCTCGCCGCCTAATGCAATCTCGCCCGGAACCGTGCAGCGGTTCTGGGCAACGGCACCCATCAAAACGAGCTTTGAAGCGTCTCGCCTGAATCCGATTCAGCGCGACGCGCTTTAAAGGCCCACGATGCCCCTCGCCACGGCGAGGGCCTGCCATCGCAATTTTAGCTTCCGCCCATTTCAACTTTCGTTTGAGGCTGTTGTCGCCGGCCGTGCGGCAATAGCGCCATTGCTCTTGCTCCGGCTTTTCGCTATGTGCCTCGAAGGCATTTTCGAAGGGGTATTCCTATGGCTGATCACACGCCGACCGGTCCTGTCGAACTGGGCGCGCAGATGGACTATGCCGAGCATGATCGTACCTACAACGCATTCCTCGCGCTGGCCAAATACGGCTCGCTCGTCTGCGCCGCCATTCTGCTGGCCATGGCCTTCGGCTTCTTCGCGGGCGGCTTCTTCTCGGCGACCATCCTGTTCATCGTGATCATGGCGGTCGGCTATTTCATTCTGCGGTAGACTCTCCAAGCCATTGCGTTTGACGTTCCGCCGGAGGTCCCGGCCGACGCCTTGCGCAGCAAGGTTCCAGCCGAAAGGATCATGCGGTGGGGCAGACGGTATTCATCCCTCGTGAGCTTGACGCGAACGAGCCGAGAGTCGCGGCCTCGCCCGAGACGGTGAAAAGGATGGCGGGCCTGGGCTTCGAGGTGATCGTCGAGAAGGGCGCCGGCCTGGGCTCGCGCATTACCGATCAGGAATTTGTCACCGCCGGCGGCACGATTGGAACTGCCGGGGACGCCAAGAACGCCGATGTGGTGCTGAAGGTGCGCCGGCCGACCGATGCCGAGCTCAAGGGCTACAAATCGGGCGCGGCCGTCATCGCCATCATGGATCCTTACGGCAACGATGCGGCGCTTGCCGCGATGGCCAGTGCCGGCATCACCGCCTTCTCGATGGAGTTCATGCCGCGCATCACCCGCGCGCAGGTGATGGACGTGCTTTCCTCGCAGGCCAATCTTGCCGGCTACCAGGCGGTGGTCGATGCGGCGGCCGAATATGACCGCGCGCTGCCGATGATGATGACGGCGGCGGGCACGGTGCCGGCAGCAAAAACCTTCATCATGGGCGTCGGCGTCGCCGGTCTGCAGGCGATCGCCACAGCGCGCCGTCTCGGCGCCGTCGTCACCGCCGGACGCACGTCGGTGGCGGTGAAGGAGCAGGTGCAGTCGCTCGGCGCAAAGTTCCTGGCGGTCGAGGACGAGGAGTTCAAGGCGGCGGAGACCGCCGGCGGCTACGCCAAGGAAATGTCGAAGGAATATCAGGCCAAGCAGGCGGCCCTGACCGCAGAGCACATCGCCAAGCAGGATATCGTCATCACCACGGCGCTGATCCCTGGACGTCCGGCGCCGAAGCTGGTGTCGGCCGCCATGGTCGCCTCGATGAAGCCGGGCTCGGTGATCGTCGACCTTGCGGTCGAACGCGGCGGCAATGTCGAAGGCGCTCAACCCGGCAGGGTCGTGACGACGGAAAACGGCGTCAAGATCGTCGGCCATCTCAATGTGCCCGGTCGTGTCGCGGCATCCGCCTCGCTGCTCTATGCCAAGAACCTCTACGCCTTCCTCGAGACAATGGTCGACAAGGTGACGAAGACCCTTGCCATCAAGCGCGATGACGAGCTGGTCAAGGCGACGATGCTGACCGATGCCGGCCAAATCGTGCACCCCAGTTTCGCCAAGGCCGCCGGGCAGCCGCGCACCGAGCCGGCTGCGATCCCGGCCACGGTCCTGGTCGCGGATGCCGCCGACAAGAAACCGGCGCCCAGGAGGAGGGCCGCAGCCAAGTCACCCTCGCCTAAGCCAGAAGGGACCGCGTGATGGAACAGCTGCAGAAAGCCCTCGACCAGCTCGATCAGGCGACCGCTGCCGTACGCCTCGCGGTGCAGGATCTCGCCAATGCGCCCGCCGGCGCCGAGGCTGCCGGCAACGCCGCGCACGCGCTCTCGGGCGGCGCCATCGATCCCTTTGTCTTCCGCTTCGCCATCTTCGTGCTGGCGATCTTCGTCGGCTATTATGTCGTCTGGTCGGTGACGCCGGCGCTGCACACGCCGCTGATGGCCGTCACCAACGCCATCTCCTCGGTCATCGTCGTCGGCGCGCTGCTTGCCGTCGGCATCGCCGCCTCCGGCCTTGCGGCGGGCTTCGGCTTCATCGCCCTGGTGCTGGTCTCGGTCAACATCTTCGGCGGCTTCCTCGTCACCCAGCGCATGCTCGCCATGTACAAGAAGAAGGAAAAGTGACGTGACCGTCAATCTCGCTTCCTTCCTCTATCTGGTCTCCGGCATCCTGTTCATCCTGGCGCTGCGCGGCCTGTCGCATCCGACCACCAGCCGCCAGGGCAATCTCTACGGCATGATCGGCATGGGCATTGCCATCGCCACCACGCTGGCGCTGGCGCTGCCCTCGGCTGGCCGCTTCGGCCTGATCGTGCTCGGGCTTGCCATCGGCGGCGGCGTCGGCGCTTATGTGGCGCGCCGCATCGCCATGACCTCGATGCCGCAGCTGGTCGCCGCCTTCCACTCGCTCGTCGGTTTCGCCGCCGTCATGGTGGCGGCGGCAGCAATCTACGCGCCGGAAAGCTTCGGCATCGGCACGGCCGGCGACATCCATGCCCAGGCGCTCATCGAGATGAGCCTCGGCGTCGCGATCGGTGCCATCACCTTCACCGGCTCGGTCATCGCCTTCCTCAAGCTCGACGGCCGCATGTCCGGCAAGCCGATCATGATCGGCGGCCGCCACCTGATCAACATCGCGCTCGGCGTAGCCCTCGTGGTGCTGATCGTGCTGCTCGTCACCACCGAATCCAAGCTAATCTTCTGGCTGATCGTCGCCGCTTCGCTGGTGCTCGGCGTGCTTCTGATCATCCCGATCGGCGGCGCCGACATGCCGGTCGTGGTGTCGATGCTGAATTCCTATTCCGGTTGGGCGGCAGCGGCGCTCGGCTTCACGCTCGGCAATCTGGCGCTGATCATCACCGGTGCGCTGGTCGGTTCTTCCGGTGCGATCCTGTCCTACATCATGTGCAAGGGCATGAACCGCTCCTTCATCTCCGTCATTCTCGGCGGCTTCGGCGGCGAGACGGCTGCGGCTGCCGACGACGGCATCGAGCGCACCGTCAAGCAGGGCTCGGCCGACGACGCCGCCTATCTGATGATGAACGCGCAGAAGGTCATCATCGTGCCCGGCTACGGCATGGCGGTCGCGCAGGCGCAGCATGCGCTGCGCGAGATGGCCGACAAGCTCAAGGCCAATGGCGTCGAGGTAAAATACGCCATCCATCCGGTCGCCGGCCGCATGCCCGGCCACATGAACGTGCTGCTCGCCGAGGCCAATGTGCCCTATGACGAGGTGTTCGAGTTGGAGGACATCAACTCCGAATTCGCCCAGGCCGATGTCGCCTATGTCATCGGCGCCAACGACGTCACCAACCCGTCCGCGCGAGATGACAAGAGCAGCCCGATCTACGGCATGCCGATCCTCGACGTCGACAAGGCCCGCACCTGCCTGTTCGTCAAGCGCTCGCTGGGTTCGGGCTATGCCGGCATCGACAACACGCTGTTCTACAAGGACGGCACCATGATGCTGCTCGGCGACGCCAAGAAGATGACCGAGGAAATCGTCAAGGCCTTCGATCACTGATCCGGCTTGCCATCTCAAAGACCGAAAAGCCCGGCCGTGAGCCGGGCTTTGTCTTTCAATCACCGGATGGTTCAGTCTAGCCTTTGGACAGGAAAAGCGCCTCGTCTTCGTCGCGCTGCTTGCCGCCGAGAGCTGCGGCAGCGCTGGCGATGAATGCGCCGATGACCAACGCCAAGGCGCCGATCAGGGCAAATGAGGCCGTTGCCTTCCTGGCCGTGTCTGCCGCCTGCTTGGCCTTGGTCTTAGCCTCCTCCACCTTTGCAAGCACCGCATCGACACGGGCCTTTGCGTCGGCTTCCGGAAGGCCTGTGCGGGCAGTCACAAGCTGCGCCAGGTAGGTCTTGTCGTCGGCCGACACCTCACCGGAGGCGGCACTTGCGACCAGGATGCGAGACGCTTGCGCCGTGGTCGCCGCGTCGTTTTGCGGATTGGCGGCTGCAAGCTTGCTCGCATCCGCCGGACGGAACAGCGTGTCGACGAAATACGATGTCGCATTGTCGACCGAGGCGCCGTTGGCGTTTGCCGACGCGCCTGCCGAGGCACCCATCGCGGCGCCCGACGCGACAGTGGATGCCGCCTGCACGCCCGTCCCAACTGCAGCCGACAGGACCGAGCCGAGAACACCGGCGACAAGCAACGTGGCCAGCGCCCAGGCAAGGAAGCCGTGGGTGGTGTCGCGGAAATAGACCTCGTCAGTGTGGACGCCAACCCATTTGGTCCGCAACCGCCCGGCAAGATAACCGCCTAGGCCCGCCGACAGCCATTGCACGACGATTAACCAGGCGCCGGTGGTAGCCGCGAAGGTGGTGACCGAAGGATTCGACGCGGACCAGGGCGAAACCATCGTCAGCCCGAGTCCGGAGCCGAGCAAGGTAAGGATGAGAGTCAAAGCCGAGGCTGCGAAAGCGCCAGCGATGATCGGCCCCCAACTGACGGCGGTGGCGGAGGATTCTAGCGTACCGGGAGCATCGGTTGCCGATAGGGTGGGCTGCATCGAAGCCTCCTAGCGGGCAAAAAGCATGATGAGAATGATGATCGGAATCGGAACCCCGAGCAACCAGAGCAAGATACCGCGGCCCATCGAAACCTCCTGAAACAAGTTGTGATCGATCTGTCACAATGTTTCAGGAGACCTTCTGTTCCGGTCGGATCACCCCATCCGCCACGGACGGCGGACCGACGGCAGGCTGAGAGGCCCGATGGCACGGTCCTCAAATATCCAGATTGGCCACCGACAGCGCATTGTCCTGGATGAACTCGCGCCGCGGCTCCACCTCGTCGCCCATCAGCCGTGAGAACAGGCTGTCGGCGTCGGTCGCGTCGGCCACCTTGACCTGAAGCAGCGAGCGCACATTCGGATCCAGCGTGGTTTCCCAGAGCTGTTCGGCGTTCATCTCGCCAAGGCCCTTGTAGCGCTGCATGGTCAGTCCCTTGCGGCCAGCCGCGAACACCGCGTTGAGCAGCGCCAGCGGCCCGGAAAGGAGCTCGAAAGTCTCCTTGCGGCGCAGCGCCGGCTGCTCGCCATAGACTTCCGCCAGGCGCGCTGCATAGCGGTCCAGCTGGCGCGCATCGGCCGAATTGATCAGCCCGGCATCGAGCTGGACCGCGTCCTTGACGCCGCGCACGGTGCGTTCGAAGACATAGCCGCCCGACCCGTCATTGGAGGTCGACAGCCGTCCGCTCCAGCCGCGCTCGGTCTCCTCGGCGATCATGTCGAGCCGCCTGGCGACGTGTTCGGCCATGGCGGTGGCGCGGCCGAGATCGGCGAGCACGTCGGCGTTGAGCGCGCCGGCGATCGCCGCCTGCTCGACGACACTGCGGTTGTAGCGCGTGTGCAGCCCGTTGATCAGGTGCCGCACCGCCAAGGCGTCGTCGACCGCGCCGCGCAGGTCCTGTCCGGTCCGCACCTCGCCGGAGGCGAGCGTCAGTGAAGCCTCTTCCAGCCCGGACTCGATCAGATATTCCTCATAGGCGCTTTCGTCCTTGAGATATTGCGAGCTCTTGCCCCGCGTCACTTTGTAGAGCGGCGGCTGGGCGATGTAGAGATGGCCGCGCTCGATCAGCTCCGGCATCTGCCGGAAGAAGAAGGTGAGCAGCAGCGTGCGGATGTGGGCGCCGTCGACGTCGGCGTCCGTCATCAGGATGATCTTGTGGTAGCGCAGCTTGTCGGCGTTGAACTCGTCCTTGCCGATCGAGGTGCCGAGCGCCGTGATCAGCGTGCCGATCATGTCGGAGCTGAGCATACGGTCGAAGCGCGCCCGCTCGACATTCAGGAT
>NZ_RZST01000190.1:0-11365 GCF_003997575.1 Mesorhizobium sp. M1A.F.Ca.IN.022.07.1.1 | reverse complement strand
GCGGATCGAGACGTGGCCAGCCGCGAGGTTCACCAGGAAAGATGGCACCGTGAACGGCGAAAGGCGCCGAACGCCGCGCTGGTCGACGGTCCGGACAGCCTCGGTGATGGCGGGAAAACCTCCGACACCTGAATCGATGATCGTCGCTGTGCGAACCCGATCCTTTTCCAAGGCCGGTTTCCATCTCGCCTGGGCAAGCGCCTCTTCTGCTGCGGCCAGCGCGAACAGGATGAAGCGGTCGACCTTACGCTGATCCTTCGGAGTCAGGAAAGCGTTCGGATCGAGGCCGGCTTCGGGATCTTCTTCCAGGGAGGGAACCACGCCGCCGATCTTCGCCGGCAAATCTTCCACCACCTCGTCCGCAAGCCTGCGGATACCAGAGCGGCCGGCCAGGAGACGCGACCAGGACGTCTCGACATCCGCCGCAAGCGGCGTGACCGCGCCCATGCCCGTTACAACGATCCGTCGCATCTATTCTCCTATCAATCCCGGTCGTCAGTCCCGCGCCGTTCAAGCCGTGACTGCGTCGCGAACCTGTTCGGTGGCCGCATCCAGAAAGGCCTGAGCGAGGTCGGGGTCGTTGACGACGCGCGACAACGTCAGCGCGCCGACCATCGTCGAAAGAATGGCCATGGCCTTGCTGTTGGGCTCTTCGCCATCGGTCGCGGCGATCAACCGGCCGATGATTTCGAGATACTGCTTGATGCCGGCTTCGAACGACCCTTTCACGTCGGCCCCCTGTCTCGCGGCATCCGAGCCGAGCGCCGCGACCGGGCAGCCGTCCATCCTTTGCTCGCGATGGCCCATGCTGAGGTAAAATGCCATCACCGCCCCAAGCGGATCGCTGGGAGTGGCTGCGGTCGCCGTCGCCCATCGGGCAGCCGTACTCTCCACCGCCCGTCTGGAAGCCTGTGCGACCAAGTCCTCCTTCGACGCGAACTGCTTGTAGAAGGCGCCTTGGGTCAGCCCGGCACCCTTCATCAGATCCTTGAGGCCGATGCCGTCGAACCCATGTTCCCGAAAAAGGCGGCTGGCCACGTCGATCACGGTCTGCCGGTTCTTCTCAGCCTGAATGCGGCTCACGCGCATGATCGGCCTCCATATTTAGATTGCGTACGAAATCTATATGCCATTTAGAGACTGAGCGCAATCTATTTAGGATCCGGGATAGGCGGCTCGTCGGGGGCTCAGGTTTGCTGCAGGCCAAATGCGCCCCGCCGACCGGGATTCCGTGAGCTTCTCGTTGCCGGGCCACCGCGAACAGCTCTACGCGTTGTCGAGATCCGGTGGGGAGGTGATCCACCGGGGCCGACAAGCATCTGCGCGCCAACACGCTGCCGGGCTAACCGCCACGCAGCGTGCAACTGCCGGCACCAGAGGATCTGTTCGAAGGCTGTGCGGCAGCGTCCCGGCGAACACCGCCGTCGCCGGCCCGAATCGCCGGCGTTGGGCGTCACCGCCTTGCGAAGCTGAAGGCGAAATGGCTGCCGCGATGATAGACAGCGGCATAGACGACCGGTGTCCCGGTCGCATCGAAACAGGTTTCCGTAATGAGCAGCGCCGGCCCAAAATCGCGCAGGTCGTTGCGTTGCACGATTTCGTCCGGCAGCGTCACGGCTGAAACCGAGGCGGCCGACATACGCGGCTGATGGCGGTTTTTCTCCAACAGCGCGAGCAGCGAACCACTCCATTCGATGTCGAAAAGGCGGCCGGGCAAAAGGCCGCGCGGCACGTAATCCAGCGAGTAGATCAGGGGCACGTCGTTGTGCAGCCGCAGCCGTTCAAGCCTTATGACGCGCTCTCCGTCGGCCAGCCGCAATTGCTGCTGGATCACCGGATCGGGCGTTTCCTCGGCGATCGACAGAACCTTGTTGATGGTGTCGTAGCCATAATGGCGCGACATGTCGGTCACGCTTTCGAACATGGTGATCGGCCGGTCGACCTGCACGGCAGAGTTCGCCGTGACAAAGCGGCCGAGGCCGTGGGTGACGGAAATGGCGCCGTCCTGTTCGAGAAGTTTCAGCGCTTCGCGCAGGGCAGGGCGCGAGATGCGGAAGCGCTGCGTCAACTGCGACTCGGTCGGCAGCCGGTCGCCGGGCTTGAGCCCCTCGCTTCTGATCAGGTCGGCAAGGCGGTCGCGGAGCTGGACCGCCAGTGTGCGCGCATCGCGAAGCGGCTCGTCCAAGTCCTTTATCCCCATTGTGCCAACTCTCCTTTTGTTGTCGGACAATCGCGGCTAGGTCAAGCGAGGCATGTCGTGGCGCCTGACTTTGCTGCATACGCAAATGGACCGAAGCCGGTCCGCAAAATTTCTCTTGAAATGCGCTCATTGAGATGTCAGTTGTCTTACAACAGAAGCGATCGAGGGAACGATGCTCAATTTCGACGAAGCCCGGTTTGTACGCATTCAATCGGGGGCGGTGGCTTTGCGGGAGCGCATCGAAACCGCCGTTGCGCAATGTCTCGCCGCCGGGGCTCAAAACATCTTCTTCCTCGGCACCGGGGGCGCGGCGATTCTGATGCATCCGGCCGCACAATTGCTGCAGCGCCGGTCCGGCTTTCCCGCCTTCGTCGATATCACTGCCGAGCTGCAGCTTGCCCAATCCGTGCACCTGACCGAGAAATCGATCGTCGTGCTGCCTTCGCTCTCGGGCACCACCAAGGAAAGCGTGGCGCTGCTGGCTAGGATCAAGGAGATCGGAGCGACGGTGATCGCGCTGGTTGGGCATGAGGAGACGCCGCTCGGCAGGGGCGGGGACCACGTCTTCGTCAACTTCGCTGAGGACGACACCTCCTGCGAGTCCTTCTACCTCCAGTCGCTGTTCATCGCGCTTTCGGTGCTGAAGCATCGCGGCGAGCTGGCCGAATCCGAACGGATTTTCGCCGAGCTGGCGCAGTTGCCGCGATTGCTGCTGGAGGTGAAGCGGAGCTATGAAAAGCAAGCCGCCGACTTCGCCCAAAAACTGGCCGCCTCCGACTATCACATCATAACCGGCGCCGGGAACGTCTGGCCGCAGGCTTGGTATTACGGCATGTGCATCCTGGAAGAGATGCAATGGATCCGGACCCGTCCGGTGCATGCCTCCGATTTTTTCCACGGCACGCTGGAGCTGGTGGAAAAAGACGTGAGCGTTGTTCTCTTCAAGGGCGACGACAGCGCCCGGCCGCTGGCCGAGCGGGTGGAGAATTTCGCAGCTAACTACACGGACAAGACGACGGTGCTCGACACGGCCGCCTTCGAGATGCCCGGCATTTCTGCGGACGTGCGCGCGCTGGTTTCGCCGGTCGTGCTGGCCACCGCCCTCGACCGCGTCAGTGCTCATCTCGAGGTAATCCGCAACCACCCGCTGACGACGCGCCGCTACTACAAACGCGTAGCCTATTGAGCGCGTGCCTTTAGCGGCAGCGCTTCATGGCGTAGCAGAGGGGATATGACGGCTCAATTTCGATTTGCCGCCGTCGGCGACAATTGCACTGACCGCCTCGGCTTGCCGATTGGGCGCTCGCTGGTCGGCGGCAACGCGCTCAACGTCGCCGTCCAGCTCGCCCGGCTTGGCAATAGGAGCTTCTATTTCGGCGCCGTCGGCCGCGACGCCGAAGGCGAGCGCACCCGCGCCGAGCTCGAAGCCAATCGGGTCGTGGTCGACCACCTGCGAGTCGGCGACCGCAACACCGCCTGGACCGACATCAAAGTGTTGCCGTCAGGTGAGCGGCTGATCGCCGCCGAGGATTTCGGCGCCTGCGCCGGATACGCGCCGCACGAGGCCGAACTTGCCATCATGGAGGCGATGGATCACGTCCATATCGGCTGGCTGGATGACGGCGGCGCCTTGCGCAGGCGCCTGTCGCGGGCAGGCGTCAGCGTCTCGCAGGACATTTCGGTCAACGCCGATCCGGCCAATCTCGGCGTCGAGGGCCTGAGCATAGCCTTCTGCTCGACCGGCGAACCCTATGGTGCCGCGGCGGCGATGGCGGTGGACCTTCTGTCGCGCGGCGCAGGCTGCGCCGTCGTCATGCGCGGTGCCGAGGGATCGATGGCGGTGACGGCCCGCGAGCGCGCCGAGACCGGCATCCGTCCGGTCGAGGTCGTCGACACGACCGGCGCCGGCGACAGTTTCATTGCCGGCTTTCTCCACGCCTGGCTGGCCAAAAAGCCGCTGTTGCAATGTCTCGAAAGCGGCCGCGATCGCGCCGCGCTGACCTGCTGCCATCTCGGCGGCTTCCCCCAGGAGGGAATGCCGCACTGAAGTTCAGCGCTTCAGCGAGCGCCCGAACCGTTCCTCGATGCGGGACTGCAGGAATTCGAGCCCGATCGACAGCAGCCAGTAGATCATCGAGGCGGTGATCAGCATCTCGATGTGCCGGAACTCGGTCTGGCCCTGCGTGCGCGCCAGATACATGATCTCCCATACGCCGACCACCGAAATCAGCGAGGAATCCTTCAGCATCGCGATGAACTGGTTGCCGGTCGGGGGAACGATGACGCGCATCGCTTGCGGCAGGATCACCAGGAACATCGTCTGGTTGGGGCTGAGGCCAAGCGCGGTGGCGCCCTCGGTCTGGCCGCGCGGAATGCTTTCGATGCCGGCGCGGAAAATTTCGGTCATGTAGGCGCCGTAGCAAAGCGACAGCGCCATGATGCCGGCGGGCACGGCCCCGATCACGTAGCCGACCTGCGGCAGGCCGAGATAGATGATGTAGATCTGCATCAGCAACGGCAGCCCGCGGAACAGCGAGGTGTAGAACGTTGCCAGGCCATAGATGACGCCGTTCTTGGAGAGCTTGGCTATGGCGCCGATGAAGGCGATGACCGTGGCGATGGCGATCGAAATGGCGGAGATGTAGAGCGTCGTCACCACGCCCTGCGAGACGAGGAAGCCGATCTTCCTGCCAATGAAAGAGAACGACAGGTCGAAGGAATAGAAGAACAGCATCAGCAACACGAACAGCTCGATCCACACCGCCACGATCTGCTGTTTGCGCCCGAGTTGCTGCAGGGCTTTCCAGTTGGCCGCCGCGATCAGCGCGATCAGCACCGCCGAAACGCCCCGCGCTGCCGCGGGATTGGCGGCAAGCCATTCGAGGGAGCTCGGAACCAGCTTGCCGATCCAGTCGGCTTTGATGCCAAGCCCGTAGAGGCCTGCAGCGAACGCGGCGAGCGCCAGGCACATGCCGATGCGACGCGCGGCGTCCGGATAATTGAGCAGCAGTCTGCCGATCACCTGTCGATCTCCCTGTGGTCAGCGGGGGCGTTCGCGCCACCAATCCTGCGCCTGTAGCTTCCAATAGGTGAGTTGCGCCGCGGCAAGCCCGACCGGCCCGCCCGCCCAGGTCAGTCCGAACCGTTCGAACAGCCGGTAACGGTCCGACTGGCCGAGTATCGCCTCGGCCACCACCTTGCCGGCCATGGCGGTGGTGTTGATGCCATGGCCGCCAAACGCCGTGAGATACCAGACGCCTGGCTGCAGCTGTCCGATCTGGGGCATCAGGTGCCGGGCGTAGGCCATCAGCCCCGACCAGGCGAGTTCGGTCTTGAGCGCAGCGAGCTGAGGATAGGTTCCGACCATCTCCCGGCGCAATTCCCTGGCCAGCGCTGCCGGCGAAGCGGCCCGCGTGGTGATGCGTCCACCCCAGAGCAGCCGCCGCCCGTCTTCCACGACGCGGTAGTAGTCGCCGGCGCGGCGGCTATCGCCTATGCCGTCGGTCGTCGCGATGGCGCTGGCGATGAGTTCCGGGGCCTCCTCGGTCAGCATCACATAGGTCGCAATCGGCAACATGGCCCGCCTCAACTGGCCGAGCAGCCGTCCTGTGTAGCCGCCGGTGGCGAACACCGCCTGCCGCGCGCGTACTTCGCCGTTTGCTGTGCGCATGGTCTTTTGCGGGCCGTCGAGTCTCGCCTCGACGGCGCTCGTCGCCTCGTGGATCCTGCCGCCCAGCCTCTCGATCTCGTCGGCGACGGAGCGCAGATAGTTGAGCGGATGCATGTGGAAGGCGTTGGGGTCGCGCAGGCCCTGATAGTAGCGCTCGGACTGCAGCACCGCGCGCACCTGGTCACGCTCGAGATATTCGAGCGGATAGTCGAAATCCCGCGCCAGCCGTTCGGCGTGGCCCTTCAGTTCGGCGCCGCCGTCATGGCGAAGCACGCCGATAATTCCGGGGCGAGGCTTTGCCGCCTTGATGTCGAGATCCTTGATCGTCTGCCGCACGAATTCGACGCCTTCGATCGACACTCGGTGCAGCTTCTGTGCCGCCGCGGTGCCGGCCATCGCGGCGATATTGTCGCTGCCGGTGGCGAAGCCGGGGCTGACGAAGCCGCCGTTGCGGCCCGAGGCGCCGAAGCCGACGCGCTCGGCTTCGAGCAGGACGACTTCGCGCCCGGCGCGGGCCAGCTGCAGCGCCGTCGTCAGACCGGCCAGTCCGCCGCCGACAATGACCGTGTCGCATTCGGCCAGACCGGCCAAAGGTGGTCTGACCTTCTCGTCGGCAAGCGTGCGGCGATAATAAGTGTCGGGATAGGTCATGATGAATCGCATGAGAGCGGGCGGCCTTCAAAGCCGCCCGCGACGAACGTCAT
This sequence comes from Mesorhizobium sp. M1A.F.Ca.IN.022.07.1.1, assembly GCF_003997575.1. Lineage (NCBI taxonomy): Bacteria > Pseudomonadati > Pseudomonadota > Alphaproteobacteria > Hyphomicrobiales > Phyllobacteriaceae > Mesorhizobium > Mesorhizobium sp. M1A.F.Ca.IN.022.07.1.1. The sequence goes on along the minus strand of NZ_RZST01000190.1, from coordinate 4,791 downwards.
TCGGCGCTGTAGTTCTTGCCGTACCATTTGGTGGTCAGCGTGGCGAGTGTGCCGTCTTTTTTCATCTGGTCGATGATGCCGCCGATCTTGGTGGTCCACTCGGCGTCACCCTTGTCCGCGATCACCACCAGCGGCTCGCGGAAGGCGTAGTCGCCCTCGAGGATGCGCAGCGGATACCCGTTCTTGATGGCGTTCTGGGCGGTCTGCTCGGGCGCGATGACTGCGTCGAGCCGCACGCCGTCCCCAAGTCTCAAATCGTCGAATGGCAGCATGGAATCGGCAAAGGTCCGGATCTCGCCCGGTTGCAGCTTATATTCGACTGGCGGAAGGCCCGGAGCGTCGATCTCCAGCTGACGGCGGATGAAATCTTCCGAAGTCGTGGCGGTTTCGACACCGATCACCTTGCCGTTCAGGTCGTTCACGGACTTCGCCTTGCTGTCCTTGTGGACCACATAAACATAAGGGCTGTAATAATAAATGCCGGCGAAATCGATCACCTTGGCCCGGGCCTTGGTCGGCGTCACCGAGCCGACGCCGAGGTCGTAGCGGCCCTGCCAGTGGCCGCCAGTCATTGTGGCCCAGTCGGGCGTCTCGAAGCTGACCTCCACGCCCAGACGCTTGGCGATCTCTTTCGAGACGTCGATATCAAACCCCACCAACTGGTTGCTTTCGTCGAGAAAGCTCTGCGGCGGCCAGCCGCTGTTGGTCGCGACCACCATGGCCTTCTTGGATGTGACGCGATCCAGGGTTTCTCCCGCTCGCGCTGCCGACACGAATGCGAGCGCGCCGGCAGCCAGCGCGAAACAAGCGATCAATCTCCTCACGAAACCTCCCTCTCGTATGTAAGATGTCTGACAACGCAATTGTCCGGAAGGGGCAGGGCGAGTCAAGCATCTTTTGTCGGGCATTGCCGAGTTGAGCCTGCAATGGGCGTCCAGGCGCTGGGCGCTCGTGCCGCCCCCGGCCCCAGGCTCAACTCCGATGCCGAAGCGCCTCGACGACGACTGCCATCGCCGGAGAAAGCTGCCGCCGGCTCGGATAATAGAGGTGATAGCCCGGAAAGGGCAGGCTCCAATCATCGAGCACGAGCGTCAGCCGCCCGTCCGCGATGTGGCGGCTGACGAGCTTTTCCGGGACATAAGCGATGCCGTAGCCGCTTAGCGCCGCATCGATCATCGGCAGGGTCGAGTTAAAGGTCAGCTGGCCATCGACCCGGACCCGAAGCTCGCGGCCCTTCTTCTCGAACTCCCAGGCATAGAGCCCGCCAAACGTCGCCTGCCGCAGGCCGATGCAGTCATGCCCGACCAGATCCTGCGGTGTCCTCGGGACTGGGCGGCGGGAGAAATAATCCGGCGAGGCGATGGCCACCAGCCGCCAGTCGGGGCCGATCCGCACCGCGATCATGTCCCGGTCGACGCTCTCGCCAAGCCGCACGCCGGCGTCGAAGCGCTCCTCCACGATGTTGCGCATGCCGTTGTCGCTGTAGAGCTCGACGCGCAAGTCGGGATAGTCGCAGAGCATCGGCTCGAGCTTCGGCCAGACCGTCGTCTGCAGCGCATGGTCGGACAGCGTGATGCGTACCGTGCCAGCGGGCTTGTCTCGGAAGGCGACCAGACCCGCGAGATCTGCCTCGATCTCCTCGAAGCGTGGGGCGAGCGACTGGTAGAGCCGCTCGCCGGCTTCCGTCGGCGCCACGCTTCGCGTCGTGCGCGTAAGCAGGCGAACGCCGAGGCGAGCTTCCAGCTGCTTGATGGTGTGGCTGAGCGTCGACTGTGACGTGCCGAGTTCCGCCGCCGCCCTGGTGAAGCTGCGCTCCCGTGCGACAGCCAGGAACCACAGCAAATCTTTCATGTCGCCGCGCTGCATGGAGAACCTCCTGGTCGATTTATATCACAGGTCGATAAGTCCATACGGATTATCTGCTCTAATCGAATTGGTTGCACTGCAATATCTTCCGGGCAGGTCGCGGCGGCCGTGGCCGATTCCGGCGCCCCGTTTGCAAGGATGCCCCCGAATGGAAATCACTTACGACATAAGGCTTGTCGAAGACCGCGCCATGCGGGGGGCGGTGCTCTCGATGGCGCTTTGCGTTTCGGTGCTCATCGCCTCGGAGTTCATGCCGGTCAGCCTGCTGTCGCCGATCGCGACCGATCTCGGTATCACCGAGGGTCGGGCGGGCCAGGCGATCTCGATTTCGGGCATTTTCGCTGTCGTGACCAGCCTGCTAGTCGCCGGCCTGACGCGCCGCACCGATCGCAGGCTGGTCGTCACCGGCTTCACTGTGCTTCTCATCGCGTCCGGGCTTGCCGTCACCTTCGCCCCCAACTACGCGTTCCTGATGGCCGGCCGCGCGCTGCTCGGCCTGGCGATCGGCGGCTTCTGGTCGATGTCGACCGCGATCGTCATGCGCCTCGTCCCCGAGGAGCAGGTCCCTAAGGGCCTCGCCATGCTGAACGCCGGCAACGCCGTCGCGGCCACCATTGCCGCGCCGCTGGGCAGCCTGCTTGGGGCCTATGTCGGTTGGCGCGGCGCGTTCTTCCTGGTCGTGCCGCTCGGGTTCCTGGCGCTCGTCTGGCAGTGGCTCAGCCTGCCGCCGCTCCCGCCGCGCCGGCGGAAGGGGCTGGGCAACAGCCTGGCTCTTCTCGGCCGTCCTCCGGTCGCCGTCGGCATGGCATCGGTCATGATGCTGTTCATGGGTCAGTTCGCGCTCTTCACCTATCTGCGTCCCTTCCTCGAAAGGGTCACCCAGGTCGACGTCGCGACGCTTTCGGCGATCCTGCTGGTCATGGGGCTCGCGGGCGTCGGCGGCACCTTGTGCATCGGCCGGCTGCTGCGCGCGCGTCTGTTCAGCATCCTGATCGTCATTCCGCTGGTCATGGCCGTGCTTGCGCTCGCGCTCATCGCCCTCGGCGCAATACCCCTTCCCACGGCCCTGCTGCTTTTCGTCTGGGGTTTCTTCGGCACGGCCGCGCCCGTCGGCTGGGGCACCTGGCTCAGCCGCACGCTGCCTGAAGACGCGGAGGCCGGCGGCGGGTTGCAGGTGGCCGTCATCCAGCTTGCCATTACCGGCGGCGCCGCGATCGGCGGCACGCTTTTCGACACGGTCGGCTGGTGGGGAGCCTTTGCCTTCGGCGCGGCGCTGCTTTGCGGATCGGCGCTCGCCGCGTTCGCCGCATCGCGCATGGGCGGGAGGGCCGTGCCATGACGACCGGCCATCCCAAGCTCAGTCGCCGCGCATTGCTCGGCGCCGCGCTCGCATCAACGCTCCTGCCGCGGCGCGCCCGCAGCCAGCAGGGCAGGGGCCCGGCCAGCCAGGAACCCGCCGACATGAAGATCAGAATGACATTCGATGGCCGAACCATGACGGCCACGCTCTACGACAATCCTTCGGCACGCGATTTCTTTTCCATGCTGCCGCTCGATCTCACGATCGACGACTACGCGCGCAACGAGAAGATCGCCTATCTGCCGCGCAAGCTGACCGAAGAGGGCAGCGGCCCGTTCGGCAACGAGCAGCCCTATGACCTCTGCTACTTCGTGTCCTGGGGCAATCTGGCGATGTTCTACGCCGACTACCGCCATCCCGGGCTGATCAGGCTCGGCCGCTTCGACGGGGGCGAAGAGGCCCTGCACATACCCGGCGAGTTCCCGCTGCGCATCGAACGCATGTGAGAACGCAAAGGAGATCACCATGGACATTCTTCGCGCTGGCACGAGGCCGTCCGGCAAGGGGCCGTCCGACTGGTTCACCGGCACGGTCCGGATCGATCCGCTCTTCAATCCCTTCGATGCCGCGCGGGTGCAGGGCGCGCAGGTCACCTTCGAGCCCGGCGCCCGCACCGCCTGGCATACGCATCCACTGGGGCAGACGCTGATCGTTGTCTCCGGCCGTGGCCGCGTGCAGCGCGAGGGCGGGCCGCTCGAGGAGATCCGCCCCGGCGACGTCGTCTGGTTCGCGCCCGGCGAGAAGCATTGGCACGGCGCGTCGCCCGAGACGGCCATGACCCACATTGCCCTCCAGGAGGTCAAGGACGGCAAGGTCGTGGACTGGCTGGAACATGTCAGCGACGCCGACTACGGCGCCTGATCACCGATCGAACGAAAAGGAAAGCAAAATGCTCGCAACTGTTCTTCATAAGCCCGGCGATATCCGCTGCGAGGAAATCGAGGACCCGAAGATCCTTCGCCCGACGGACGCCATCATCAAGCTCTCGGCGAGCTGCATCTGCGGCTCGGACCTGTGGCCGTATCGCGGGCTGCAGCCGATCGATCGCCCGATGCATATGGGCCACGAATATTGCGGCATCGTCGTCGAGGTCGGCGCGGAGGTGCGCAACGTGCGCCCCGGCCAGTTCGTCGTCGGCTCCTTCTGCCTCTCCGACAACACCTGCCCGCATTGCCGCTTCGGCTTCCAGTCTTCCTGCGTGCAACGCGAGTTCATGTCGGGCGCGCAGGCGCCTTATGCCCGCGTGCCGCTGGCCGACGGCACCCTGGTGGCGACTTCCGAGGTTCCGCCGGCCGACCTGGTGCCTGACCTGTTGGCCGTCTCGGATGTGCTCGGCACCGGCTGGTATGCGGCGGATGCGGCCGAGGTGCGCGAAGGATCGACCGTTGTCGTCGTCGGCGACGGCGCCGTCGGCCTGATGGGCGTGCTCGCGGCGAGCGAGATGGGCGCGCAGCGCATCATCGCCATGAGCCGGCACGAGAGCCGCCAGAAACTCGCGCGCGAATTCGGCGCGACCGACATCGTGGCCGAGCGCGGCGAGGAAGGCATCGCCCGCATCAAGGAAC
>NZ_RZST01000018.1:0-34083 GCF_003997575.1 Mesorhizobium sp. M1A.F.Ca.IN.022.07.1.1 | reverse complement strand
CTGTCGGAAGTGTGGAGCGAGCTGTCGCAGGCGGCGAACACCGAATAGAGCAGGAACTGGCCGAGCGTGCCGGCCGACATCGTGCCGGCAAGCACGTCGCGCGAGCCGAACCAGAGCACCGCCACCACCGATGAAAAGATCATGAAGATGGCGAAGAAGGTGAGAAAGGAGCGGGCGAAGACCGACGTGCGCGCCGCCTCGAAGGCGGCCTCGACGGCAGCCGAGAAGCGCCCCGTCACCAGCTTCTCGTTGGTGAAGGCCTGCAGCGTGCGCACGGCGCCGATCTGCTCGCTGGCATAGGCAGTGGCTTCCGCCAGCGTATCCTGCGCCAGCCGCGACTTGCGCCGCACCGAACGGCCGAAGGCGACGAGCGGCAGCACGATCAGCGGGATGGCGGCCAGTACCAGGCCGGACAGTTTTGGGCTGGTGAAGACCATCATCGCCACGGCACCGACGCCGAGGATGAGATTGCGCAGCGCGACCGATGCCGTGGCGCCGACCGCCGACTTCACCTGCGTGGTATCCGCGGCAAGCCGCGACACGATCTCGCCCGACTGCGAGCGATCGAAAAAGGCCGGCGAGAGCGTCGTGACATGGGAGAAGACATCGCGGCGGATGTCGGCGACGACCCGCTCGCCGAGCGTGATGACGAAGTAGTAGCGGCTGGCGGACGCCGCCGCCAGCACGGCCGCCATCAGCACCAGCGCGGCGAAATACTCGGCAATGAAGGTAGTGCCCGCCGCCTGGAAGCCGTGATCGATCATGCGCCGCACGGCCATCGGCAGGGCCAGCGTCGTCCCTGCCGCAACGATCAGCGATATGATCGCGCCGACCGCCAGTTTGCGGTACTGCATGACGTACGGAAAAAGGTTCCTGAGCGGCCGGACCGAGCGCCTGCGCTCGTCACCACTGACACCAATATCCGCCATGAGCGTTTCCTCTGGCCGCGTGTTCGTCATGCGCTTCAATATGCGCCTGCCGCGGCCTTGTGATTCAATTCCGGCTGATGTATAGGCTCGCCGACCGTTTTAGAAGCCGTGGCTTTTCATTAGCTGCGGCTTCGAGTTTTAAAAAGGGGCGCATCGACGCAGGCCATCGGCCCGTCACCAGCGCCGGCAAGCCAGGAACACGACAATGAAGGCCGATATCCATCCCGACTACCACACCATCAAGGTCGTCATGACCGACGGCACCGAATACCTGACCCGCTCGACCTGGGGCAAGGAAGGCGACACGATGAACCTCGACATCGACCCGACCACGCACCCGGCCTGGACCGGCGGCCAGCAGACCCTGCTCGACCGCGGCGGCCGCCTGTCGAAGTTCAAGAAGCGTTTCGAAGGTTTCGGCCTCTAAGCCTTTCTAAACGTGTCGCAGATCAAAAACCCGCCTCCGAGGCGGGTTTTTTGTTGGCCACAGACGCTGCGGGAAACCCGACCAGGTTGTACCTACCCTTCCACCAGCTCCCGCAGCGCCATGCGCTTATAGGCCGCGACCAGCCTGTCGCCCTCCTCCCGGTCGACGGAGATCGCCAGCCGCATGACCGCCTCGCCCATCTGCCAGACTAGCAGCGCCGCCGTCTCCATCGCCACGGTATCTGCGCCGGGACGCAACCGCTTCAGCACCGCGACGAGGAATCGGGCATTGGCCCGGCTGTCGGCCAGTTCGAGTTCGCGCAAGGCCTTGTCGGCCTGCGTGCCCGACCAGATGTCGCGCATCACCGGTTCGGCCAGGAACATCCCGTAATAGATGTCGACCAGCTCCGAAAACGCCCGCTTCAGCCCCTCGGCGTCGCTGACGTCCTTCAGCGCCGCCGAGATGCAGGCCTGGCTTTCGGCGGTGTAGCGCTCGGCCAGCGCCCAGACGATCGCCCGCTTGTCGGGAAAGAACTGGTAGAGCGAGCCGATCGACACCCCTGCTCTTTCCGCCACCTCGCCCATGCGCATGGCATCGCTGCCTTGCTCGGCGATCAGCGCCGCGGCGGCGGCAAGCATCCGCTCGACCCGCTCGCGGCTGCGCTGCTGCGTCGGCGCTCGCCGGGGCATTGCGATTTCCTGGTCGAGCTTCGCGGCTACCCTGCCTTGCATGAGCTTCCTCCGAAAGATCCTCGAGAAACTGGCTTGACTCACAAAATACGAGGGTTTATCACGTTTTGCAAACATGAGGATTACTCATATTCAGAAAACGAGGAGATCGAGATGACCGACACGTCACAGAAACCGATTTTGATCCTGGGCGGCACCGGCAAGACCGGCCGGCGGCTGGCCGAACGGTTGATCGCCCGCAGGATCCCGGTGCGGATCGGCTCCCGCGCAGGCACGCCTCCCTTCGACTGGTCGGACAAGAACACCTGGGGCGCGGCCCTCGACGGCGTCGGCGCCGTCTACATCAGCTACTATCCTGACATCGCGGTGCCGGGCGCCGCCGAAACTGTCGAGGCGTTGGCCAAACTTGCCGTCGAGCGCGGCAACAAGCGGCTGGTGCTGCTCTCCGGTCGCGGCGAGACGGAGGCTCAGCGCGCCGAGGAAATGGTCAAGGTCTCCGGTGCCGATTGGACGATCCTGCGCTGCTCATGGTTCTCGCAGAATTTCAGCGAAGGCTTCCTCATCGAATCCATACTCGAAGGCGAAGTCACCCTGCCGGTCGGCGCTGTCGGCCGAACCCTTCGTCGATGTCGACGATATCGCCGATGTCGCCGAAGCCGTGCTGACGGAGCCGGGCCATGCCGGCCAGCTTTACGAACTCACCGGCCCGCGTCTGCTGAGCTTTGCTCAGGCCGTCGCCGAAATCGGCAAAGCCACTGGCCGCGACATCCGCTATCGGCGGATCTCGCATGCCCAATTCACCGAAACGGTGGCTGCGCACAACCTGCCGCCGGAATTCGCCTGGCTGCTCAACGAGCTCTTCACCGAGGTGCTCGACGGCCGCAACGAATCGCTGACCGACGGCGTGCAGCGCGCGCTCGGCCGCCGGCCGAAAGACTTCTTCGCCTATGCAACCGAAACCGCAGCCAGCGGCGTCTGGAGTAACTGAGATGATGAAAATTCTTCCCGCCCTCACCTTCATTGCCGCGATCGGCTCTGGCGTGGTCGGCGGCGTCTTCTTCGCCTTTTCCAATTTCGTCATGGCAGCACTTGCCAGGCTGCCCGTCCCAGCCGGCATCGCAGCGATGAATTCGATCAACATCACCGTAATTACGCCCGCCTTCATGACGGCGCTTTTCGGCACCGGCCTCATTTGTCTGGTGCTGATTGCCGCCGCCATCGCGGGTTGGAGCCAATCGGGCTCGTACTGGCTGCTTGCCGGCGCCGTAATCTATCTCGTCGGCAACCCGATCGTGACCATGATCTTCAACGTGCCGCTCAACGACGCGCTGGCCGCCGTCGACCCGGCCAGCAGCAACGGCGCCGCCGTGTGGGCGAACCATCTGCGCCAATGGGTAATGTGGAACCACGTCCGCACCATCACCGCGATCGTGGCGATGGCCTGCTTCATCCTGGCGCTGATTTGAAGAGAGCGGCCAGCGGATAAAACACCGCCTCAGGCGGGGTCCGTCTTCTTGTGCGTCTTGCGGTCGGCGTGTCCCAGATCGCGCTCCGGGTCGATGACATCGCGGACCAGCTGCTTGAGCTTCGCCGCCTCCGGAAAACCGCCGTCGCGCTTACGCTCCCAGATAAGCTGGTCGTTGCAGGAGATCGTGAAGATGCCGCCGGTGCCCGGCACCAGCGTCACCTCGCCGAGATCGGTACCGAAGGTCGAGAGCAGCTCCTGTGCCATCCAGCCGGCTCTGAGCAGCCACTGGCATTGCGTGCAGTAGGTGATGCGGATGGCGGGCCGCGGCTTCTCGCTCATGTCGGATCGAGTTCCGCTCATAGATCAGCCGATCAGGCCGCGCTGAGCTTGGCCATTGTTTCGTCGTCGACCTCGAAATTGGCGTAGACGCTCTGCACGTCGTCGTCGTCCTCGAGAGTGGCGACCAGCTTCATCAGCGACTGCGCCCGTTCTTCATCGACCGGCACATTGTTCTGCGGCTGCCAGATCGGCTTCACCGACTCCGCTTCGCCGAGCGCGGCTTCGAGCGACTTCGATACCTCGCCGAGATTTTCGAAGCTGCAATAGACGGTGTGGCCTTCCTCGTCCGACTCGACGTCGTCAGCACCGGCCTCGATCGCGGCTTCCATCACCGTGTCCGCGCTGCCGGCCGAAGCCGGGTAATAGATCTCGCCGACGCGGTTCCACATGAACGACACCGAGCCGGTTTCGCCGAGCGCCCCGCCGGCCTTGGTGAAGGCGGCGCGCACATTGGACGCCGAGCGGTTGCGGTTGTCGGTCAGCACCTCGACGATCAGCGCCACGCCGCCGGGGCCATAGCCCTCATAGCGCACGGCCTCGTAGTTCTCGGCATCTCCGGCGGAGGCCTTGTTGATGGCGCGCTGGATGTTGTCCTTCGGCATCGACACCGCCTTGGCGTTCTGCACCGCAAGGCGCAGCCGCGGGTTCATCGCCGGGTCCGGCGTGCCGGTCTTGGCGGCGACGGTGATTTCGCGTGCCAGCTTGGAAAACATTTTCGACCGCACCGCATCCTGGCGGCCTTTCCGGTGCATGATGTTCTTGAACTGCGAATGGCCAGCCATGGCACCCCTGTCGTGTTCGGCTAGAGCATTTCTCGGCCGGGCGCGATCACCCGGCAAATGCTCGAATTCAAAATTTCAGAACGCTGCAAGCGTGCCTGCGAAGGCCCGCGGGGCTCTCTGTCGGAATGGCCGGCTTATAGATAAATCGGCTCAATTCGTCCAGCCGGACCGTCGACCCTGACGGCGGACAGACCGAGATTGCCCTTGCAGCGCGGCATCATCCCTCCAGATCCGACTTCAGCCGGTCGAGGATGCTGATCGCATGGCCCGCATATTGGCCGATCCAGCGGTCGTGGATCTGCCTGATCGGCAGCGCGTTGAGATGGTTCCAGCGCTCGCGCCCCTCGCGCCTCGCCACGACCAGATCGGCCTCTTCCAGCACCTTCAGATGCATCATGACCGTGCAGCGATCCATGTCCGGGAAAGCCTCGCAGAGCGCCCCGGTGGTCTGCGGCTGATCCTTGAGCCGGTCGAGCAACTCGCGCCGGCGCGAGTGCGCCAAGGCCTTGAAAACACGATCGTCCGAGGTTGGGCTTGACATGTTATGTTTTTATAACATATTGTTTCACGAGGCAAGGAAGGAGCTGTGGATATGTCTCTTGGATTCAGGATTTCCGGACGCATCGGCAAGCCGGTCGCCGAAGTCTTCGACGCCGTGGTCAACCCGACGAAGCTCAGCGGCTATTTCACCACCATTGGCGGCGCCTCTGCTCCGCTGGTCGCCGGCACCACCGTCACCTGGTGGAAGACGGTGCCGGTCGAGGTCGACGAGGTGATCAAGGATAGGCGTATCGTGCTGCGCTGGGACGCGGCCGACACTGACGGCAAGCCGGCCTACAAGACACGCATCGAGATGAACTTCGAGCCGTTGGACGACGGCGGCACCTTCGTTACCATCGCCGAGGCCGGCTGGCACGAAGGCGAGGTCGGACTGAAGAAATCCTACCTCAATTGCGAGGGCTGGTCGCAGATGCTCGCCTGCATGAAGGCGTATCTCGAATACGGCATCAATTTGCGCGACGGCTATTATCGCGCCGAGATGAAAGGCGAGCCGGCCAACGAGACCAATATTTGACTCCCTTTGAGCGAGGAGGCCCGGCCGTGAAGGTAACGCCGTTCCTGATGTTCGAAGGTCAGGCCGAGAAGGCCATGACCCTCTATTGCGACACCGTTCCAGAAAGCCGCGTTGTCGACGTCACACGCTATGGCGCCGGTGAGGACGGGCCCGAACGTGCGCTCAAGCTGGCCCGTGTCGTGATCGGCGGCACTGAGGTCATGGTCTTCAACAGCCCCGTGCATCACGCCTTCTCCTTCACGCCGTCGTTCTCGCTCTTCGTCGACTGTTCCTCCGAGGAGGAGCTCGATCGCATTGTCGGGGTGCTGGCCAAGGACGGCGCGTTTCTGATGCCGACCGACGATTACGGCTTCAGCCGCCGTTTCGCTTGGCTCAACGACCGCTTCGGCGTTTCCTGGCAGATCAACCTGCCCTAGTTTAATGCCCGCCGCCGGACCGCTGCTTCTTTCGACGCCTCGCCAGCATGTTGAGGCCCTCGACCAGCGCGGAAAAACCCATGGCGGCGTAGATGTAGCCCTTGGGCACGTGATAGCCCATGCCGTCGGCAATCAGCGTCATGCCGATCATCAGCAGGAAGCCGAGCGCCAGCATCACGATTGTGGGGTTCTTGGCGATAAAGTTGGCGAGCGGCGTCGCCGCCAGCATCATCACGCTCACCGCCACGATGACAGCGATGTACATGATGGCGATCTCGTCGGTCATCCCGACGGCGGTGATGATGGAATCGATCGAGAAGACGAGGTCAAGCAGCAGGATCTGGAAGATCGCGCCGGCCAGGCTCATCTGCAGTGTGCCGCCCATCATCGAGTCCTGATGATCCTGCGGATCGACCGTGTGGTGGATTTCCTTGGTCGCCTTCCAGACAAGGAACAGGCCGCCGGCGATCAGGATCAGGTCGCGCCAGGAAAAGCCATGCCCGAACGCCGTGAACACCGGCGTCGTCAATTGCACGATGATCGAGATCGTGGCGAGCAGCACCAGCCGCATGCCCAGTGCCGCCGAGATGCCGAGTTTGCGGGCGCGGGCGCGCTGCGTTTCCGGCAGCTTGTTGGTCAGGATCGAGATGAAGATCAGGTTGTCGATGCCGAGCACCACCTCCAGCACCACCAGCGTCAGCACCGCGATCCAGGCTGTGGGATCGGAGACAAAGGCAAAGTGCGGCGCCAGGAACTCGACAAGCTGCATGGAGGTCGTCCCCTCTACGATCTAGAGCAGTTTTCGCGGGTTTCGTCGCCAGTTAGGTACGACCGGTGCTCATATCAATATCATCACCAGAAGGACGGCGCGGTTTCCTCGAGTCTCGGCCCGCGGCGAAACGGCGCGATCTTCTCGGCGAGCCCGGTGCGGTCGGAGATTTCCACGCCGACGCCGCACAGCGTCGCCGGTCCATTCGCGGCCTCGAAACGACCTTTCGGCACTTTCGACAGGAAGCGGTTGAGCGGCTCTTCCTTGTCCATGCCGAGCGAGGAATCATAGTCGCCGCACATGCCGGCGTCCGAAATATAGGCGGTGCCGCCGTTGAGTATCTGATGATCGGCGGTCGGCTGGTGCGTGTGGGTGCCGACCACAAGGCTGGCTCGGCCGTCGACGAAATGCGCGAAGCACATCTTTTCCGAAGTCGCCTCGGCATGGAAATCAATCACTGCTGCGTCGGCCTGTTCGCCAAGCGGACAGGCCGCAAGCTCGCGCTCGCCGGCCTGGAACGGATCGTCGAGCTCGGGATGCATGAAGACGCGCCCCATGATGTTGGCGACCAGCACCCGCGCGCCGTTCCTGGCGATATAGACGCCGGAACCACGCCCCGGCGTGCCCTTGGGAAAATTGGAAGGGCGCAGGAAGCGCTCCTCGCGCGGCGCGAAGACCAGCGCGTCGCGCTGGTCCCAGACATGGTTGCCGGTGGTGACGACATCCGCGCCCGCCGCGAGCGTCTCGCGAAATATCTCCTCGGTGATGCCGAAGCCGCCCGCGGCGTTCTCGCCATTGACGATGACGAAGTCGAGCTTGAAGTCGGATATCAAGCCCGGCAGCTGTTCCCACACCGCCGTGCGCCCAGTTTTTCCGACCATGTCGCCGAGGAAGAGAAGTCTCATACGATCCCGCGTCGAAAGTCCGCCAAGCAAAAGCTGCATGACTTTCCGCAAAAGATCATGCGTTTCTCAACCGCTGTTCTACAATTGCGGCGTGAACCGGCGCAACCCGCTCCCGGTGAGTATTTCCGCGATGATCACATGATGGTCTTATACGGCACCACCGCCCCGTCCTAGCAGCCGAAGGCGACGTCTAACGCGCGCTCCGTCCGCGCAGCCAGAAGAACCAAACGTAGAAGACGGTGAAGCCGCCGGTACCTGCAAGGATCAACAGCATGCCGCGCCAGCCCTTCATTCCGGCGGTATCGAGGGTCGCTGGATCGCCAGGGTCGTAGTAGAATTTCACCTTGTCGCCGATCGACGCCTCGTGGAGACCGACAAGGTTTCCCTTTCCGGACCAGGTCATCGGCACGTCGTCAACCACATAGGCGAGGGCGACATTGATGCGCTCTATGGCGAGGCCATTTTTGTGCATTTCAGTGAAAGGACTGACATCCGTCACGGTAGCGACCGTCTGCCCCCAGGCCGCTTGGTGGTACAGGGTGGTTCCGGTGATATGCAATCCCATCGCAAACAGTGCTGCCGCGATCAGAGCAAACGGCATCAGGATGAATCGCATGAAGACAAAATCCCTTGCTAGCCTCAACTTGGATTGGATAGCAGGAATACTGTTGGATAGGGATTGGAATCGCGCGAAGCGGGTCGGAATATTCTAAGAGGCGGTAAACCGGCGTAACCCGCTCTCGGTGAGTATTTCCGGGATGATCACGTCATGGTTCTCATCCGGCACTTGCGACACCTCCTGGCAGTCGAACGCAATGCCGATCAGCCGCGGCGCCAGCCCTTTGTCGGCCAGCCTGGCGATCGCCCGGTCGTAATAGCCGGCGCCGTAGCCGATGCGGTGGCCGCGCGCGTCGAATGCTGCGAGCGGAACAAACATGAGCGAAGGATCGAGCTCTTCGGCCTCCTCGTGCGGTCCGACCGTGCCGAAACCCATCTCGACCATTGGCGCGCCGCGCACCAGCTCGCGGAAGACGATGGTTGTCTTGTCGAGGATCGCCGGCAGGCAAAGCCTGGCGCCTTTCTCACGCAGCGCGAACATCAGCGGCCGCACATCGACCTCGGAGCGCATCGGCCAGAAGCCGGAGACGATCTGGCCCGGTTCGACGGCGATCTGGTCACGCGCCGTCTCAGCCATTTCGAGCGCGATCTCGACCCGCCAGAATTCGTCCAGCGCATCCCGTCGCGCCAGAGCTTCCTTGCGAAGCTGTTTTTTCAGGTCTTTTGATGAGGTCATGCGCAGACGTTAGAAAAGGTCGTATCCGGACGAAGTTGCAGGAGCGACGCTTTCTACCGCATCAAATTCAAAAACGGGAGAGTGGCGATCCACACAACCGGTGGAGAGGTCGATCCCGGGTGCCTACAAAGTAGGTGGGCGCCGTGTGAGAAAACCCACGGGTCTTCCCAGGGACAGCTCCCTAAGGATCGATAAGGCCCCGGGGATAAGTTTCTCCTGCCGGGAAGCGCAGACCGCCAAAACCAATATAGGCCCATGGTTGACCGAGCGCCAGAAGGACACCGCTCCAAGCGGCCGCAAATCTGCGTCATGGGCCTTGCGGCGTTGTCATGCCTTGCACAGCCTGGCCAGCGTCCTTACGGTCGCGGCCCAACGATCAGGAGAAGAAATGCGTTTCGAAGGCACCGCGGCTTACGTCGCCGACAAGGATTTGATGGTGGCGGTCAACGCCGCGATCGCTCTGGAGCGACCGTTGCTGGTCAAGGGCGAGCCGGGCACCGGCAAGACCGAACTCGCCCGTCAAGTGGCGGCGGCGCTCGACCTCGATTTCATCGAATGGAATGTCAAATCGACCACCAAGGCGCAGCAGGGCCTCTACGAGTATGACGCCGTCTCGCGGCTGCGCGACAGCCAGCTCGGTGACGACCGGTTCAGCGACATCAAGAACTACATCAAACGCGGCAAGCTGTGGGACGCCTTCGCGGCATCGAAAAAGGTCGTTCTCCTGATCGACGAGATCGACAAGGCCGACATCGAATTCCCCAACGATCTTCTGCAGGAACTCGACCGGATGGAGTTCTTCGTCTACGAGACCGGCGAGACCATCCGCGCCGAATTTCGGCCGATCGTCATCATCACCTCCAACAACGAGAAGGAGTTGCCGGACGCCTTTCTGCGCCGCTGCTTTTTCCACTACATCCGCTTCCCCGATATCGAGACGCTGCACCGGATCGTCGACGTGCATTATCCCGGCATCAAGCAGAATCTCGTGCGGGCCGCGCTTACCCAGTTCTACGAGATCCGTGACGTGCCCGGGCTGAAGAAGAAACCATCTACCTCCGAAGCGCTCGACTGGATCCGACTGCTGGTCGCCGACGACATCGCGCCGGAGGATCTGCGCGCCGATCCGAAGAATATGTTGCCGAAGCTGCATGGCGCGCTGCTCAAGAACGAGCAGGACGTGCACCTCTTCGAACGCTTGGCCTTCATGGCCAGGCGCCAGCAATAGGCTTGGCAGCAATAGCGCTTTGTCCTCTGTGGACCGTTGCCGACAGGCGGCGGTTGCCGCAGCTTCCGACCAAACGTTGGAGAAAACATGTCCGAGATCACCGTCCGCCCGCTTGCCCAGTCCGACCGCTCCGACTGGCGCCGACTATGGACCGCCTACCTCACCTTCTACGAGACCAAGCTGCCGGAAGAGGTCTACGACGTCACCTGGAAGCGCCTGTTCACGGCGGGCGAGTTCGAGCCGAAAGGCTTTATCGCCACGCTTGAGGGCAAGGCCGTCGGCCTCACCCACTATCTCTACCACCGCTCCTGTTGGTCCGAGGTCAACACCTGCTATCTGCAGGATCTGTTCGCCGACCCCGAAGTGCGCGGCAAGGGCATCGGCGCGGCGTTGATCAAAGCGGTGCAGGACGAGGCGGGCAAGATCGGCGTGAAGAACGTCTACTGGATGACGCACGAGACCAACGCCACCGCGCGCCGGCTGTACGACCATGTGGCGCGGCGCACGGGCTTCATCGAGTACGATCTGTTGTGAAACGGTTGAAACCGGTTCAGCTGCGCAATATATTGCGCATTGGAAAGCCGCCGTGCCGCTGATTGAGACTAACACGCGCAAGATCATAGCGCGGCTTTTTGCGCGACGGCTGGTCGAGCGTCGGAGGCGGCAAGCACGACAAATACGAGCACCCGGGAAAACCGGATGTGACCATCATCGTGCCGCGGCACCGCGAGCAATCTCCGGGCGTTGCACGCTCGATCGCCAAGCTCGCCGGATGGATTTGAGGCCTGATCGCATGACGCATTATATCGGAGTTCTGGACGGCGCGGATAATGTCTGGGGAATCCGGGTCCCCGACCTCCCGGGCTGCCATGGCGGCGGCGCCAGCCCCGAGGAGGCGATTGCCGATGCAGCATCGGCGATACGCGAATGGGCCGAAACTCGGTTGGCAAAGCACGTCTCGTTACCCGAAGCACGAACGGTGGCGGACTTGTTACGATCAGGTGAGATCGATAGCGCCGCAGGCGAGTCTGCCGTCATGATCCCGCTGCTGATCGACTCCGGTCGGTCAGTCCGGGCAAACCTGTCGTTGGACGCTGGTCTGCTTGCGGCGATCGATACTGAAGCCAGCCGCCGGGGCCTGACGCGCTCTGCCTTCATTGCGAGTGCCGCGCGTGAAAAGATCGAGGGGCAGAGATAGCCGTCTGGCGATGTTCATCCCCTTCTTCCTTGAACTGAAAGCCGCGCGGGTTCCCGTTTCGCTCCGGGAGTATCTGTCGCTGCTCGAAGGCCTTGAAGCTGGGCTGGTCGACTACGACGTCGACGGTTTTTACTACCTCGCGCGCTCGGCCCTGGTGAAGGACGAGCGCCATATCGACCGTTTCGATCAGGTGTTCGCGCATGTCTTCAAGGGCGTCGAAGCGCTCGCCGGTCCGGACGCTGTCGACGTCGCCAACATCCCCGAGGAATGGCTGCGCCGGCTCGCCGAAAAGCACCTGAGCGACGAGGAGAAGAAGCTGGTCGAGGCGCTGGGCGGCTTCGACAAGCTGATGGAGACGCTAAAGCAGCGCCTGGAGGAGCAGAAGGGCCGGCACCAGGGCGGCTCGAAATGGATCGGCACCGGCGGCACCTCGCCCCTTGGCGCCTATGGCTACAATCCGGAAGGCGTGCGCATCGGCCAGCACGAAAGCCGCCACCGTCGCGCAGTGGAAGTCTGGGACAAGCGCGAGTTCCAGAACTTCGACGACGCGATCGAGCTCGGCACCCGCAACATCAAGGTGGCGCTGAAGCGGCTGCGGCGCTGGGTGCGCGAGGGCGCCGAGGAAGAGTTCGACCTGCCCGGCACCATCCACGCCACCGCCGAGCACGGCTATCTGGACGTGAGAACCCGGCCGGAGCGGCGCAACGCGGTGAAGCTCCTGATGTTCTTCGACGTCGGCGGCTCGATGGATGGTCACGTCAAAACCGTCGAGGAGCTGTTCTCCGCCGCGCGCGCCGAATTCCGCCAGCTCGAGTATTACTACTTCCACAACTGTCTTTACGAGCGCGTCTGGAAGGACAATCGCCGCCGCCTGGCCGAGACGATCCCCACCTTCGACCTCATCCACAAATATGGGCCGGACTATAAGGTGATCGTGGTCGGCGACGCCTCGATGAGCCCTTACGAAATTGCGCATCCCGGCGGCTCGGTCGAGCACTGGAACCCGGAGGCCGGCGGCGTCTGGCTGGGTCGGCTGCTGCAGCAGTGGCCGAACGCGGTCTGGTTGAACCCTGAGGCTGAGAAGAACTGGCGCTACACCCATTCCATTGCGATGATCAGCGACATCTTCGGCGGCCGCATATTCCCGCTGACGCTTGCCGGGCTCGAAGCGGCAACGAAGCAGCTATCGAGGAAGCATTGAGCGTGACAGTAATTCGCGGAAACCAGCGGCGATTGCGTTGTCAGTCCCAGCGCTGGTCAGTGGTGTAACAAACACCTATCTTCGTGCGAACATGACATGCCAACCAACAACGAGCCGCCAAGGCCGAGGAGATTTCATGGACACCCACGCCTATCCCGTCACCCGCACCGATGCCGAGTGGCGCGCCCGGCTGACGCCGGAGCAGTATGCCGTCATGCGCAACCACGGCACCGAGCGCCCCGGCAGCTGCGCCCTGCTTTATGAGAAACGCGCCGGCACTTTCTTCTGCGTCGGCTGCGACCAGCCGCTGTTCGAATCCAAGCTGAAGTTCGAGAGCGGAACCGGCTGGCCGAGTTTCAACGATCCGATCCCGGGTTCGATCGAGACCACCGTCGACCGCAGCTACGGCATGGTCCGCACCGAGTGCCACTGCTCGCGTTGCGGCAGCCATCTCGGCCATGTCTTCGAGGACGGTCCGCCGCCGACCGGCCTGCGCTATTGCATCAACGGTGTGGCGCTGCGCTTCGAGCCGGCGGCCTGACAGGCAGTTCGTCATAGTTTCGTAAGGGCGGCTTCGGCCGCCCTTTTCGATTCAGACAACGACCGTCGCAATCAGCCAGAGCGCCGAGCCCAGCATCATCAGCTGCGCCTTGAACCCGCCGGCCGTTTCTGCCGTCCGCCAGACGGCAAGGGCGAGAAAGATGTTGTAGGGGGCGGGAAGGAAATGCACCGTGAGCACCAGCCAGAGCGGCAGCTTCAGCCCAAGCAGGACAAGCGCCAGCCCGGACGAAGCGATGTTGATCGCCGTGCCGGCGAGCAGCATGTCGCGCCAGAACAGCCGGTCGAGCGGCACATTGCCTTGCCAGCGCGAGCGCAAGAAGCCGGCAACCATCTGTGCTCTACTCCTGCCTCAGCACTTGGGTGACGGCTTGCTCGAAGCGCGAGCATTCCGTCGCCAGCCAGTCGGCCATGGCCGGCCAATTGTCCTCGGCAAAGCAGTTGACCCGCCACTGCGAATTGATGCCGAGATTCTGCGCGCTCTGCTCCGGCCTGAGCTTCAGCCGCGCCTCGATCGCCGGTGGCATCAGCCGCGTCCAGACCTCCGTCGCGCCGAGCTTCTCGTTGCGGCCGAAGAAGACGCCGACCACGTTCTCGCTTGGCGCGACATACATGGACAGCACCAGGGCGAACTCCGGCATTCCGCGCTGCCAGAACCATGGCCCGCGTCGCGCCAGCCGCGCCCTTTCTTCCGGGTGCCGTTCGGCGAACAGCGCCCAGAACCCGCGATGCCGGAACTCCGAAGCGCGATGGCCGCCGAAGTCGAACTCACTCATGGCCGTCCCTAGAGGCAATTTCAGGAAGTGTAACGGTTTCCGTCCGGAATTGCGCAAAAGCAAATGGTTGGAGCAGTTCAGCGATTCCACCAAACGCTGAACTGCTCTAGCCGCGAGCCTTAGACCATGCCGAGCGCGGCCTTGTACAGATCGAGGATCGACTCCTCCTCCTGGCGCTCGGCCTGATCCTTCTTGCGCAGCCGGACGATGGTGCGGATCGCCTTGGTGTCGAAGCCGGTGCCCTTGGCCTCGCCATAGACGTCCTTGATGTCGTCGGAAATCGTCTTCTTTTCTTCCTCGAGCCGCTCGATGCGCTCGATGATGGCGCGCAGCTGGCCGGCGGCTACAGTCTGGCTGGTCTCGGTGATCTCGTCGGCCATTTTTTCTCTCCGCGTTTTTTTGCGCCACGGCGATTCCCGCCCGGCAAAATTGGAGCGGGTTCGATGCCCGAGCAGGCGCGGCGGGTCAAGACATTATCGATGCGGCATGAAGGGTTGGAGCACCCCAGGCTGTGCTGAGATTCTGGTCAGGCCGAGCCGGAGTCGAAGACGGGCGCGAAGCGGGCGAGAACGGTTGTTCCGAGAACCGGAGCCGAGCGTGCTTGGAGTACGTGGGCACGGGCCTAAGCTGGCCGTAGCCTTAACTGCGACGTGCCTGGTGAGTGCTTCGGCGGCGAAGGCCGGAACGCCAGGAAGCCGGCGTTTGCAGGCCGGCCTCACCTGAAGATCAGCACATTCAGCCAAAGGCGATGAGCAAATCCTTCGCATCGATCTGGTCGCCGGCCTTGACCAGCACCTCTGCCACCACGCCGTCGCGCTCGGCGTGCAACGCGGTCTCCATCTTCATCGCCTCGATCGAGAGCAGCACGTCGCCCGCCTTGACCGCCTGGCCTGGCGCCACGGCAAGAGCCGACACCACGCCCGGCATCGGCGCCCCGACATGCGCCTCGTTGCCCGGCTCGGCCTTGCGCCGCGCCTTGGCGGCCGAAGCGCCATGCGCGCGGTCCGGCACCTTCACGCGACGCGGCTGGCCGTTGAGCTCGAAGAAGACGGTGACCATGCCTTTTTCGTCGACGTCGCCGAACGCCTGGCAGCGTATCACCAGGGTCTTGCCCTTCTCGATGTCGACGAAGATCTCGTCTTCCGACTTCATGCCGTAGAAATAGGTCGGCGTCGGCAGCACGCTGACCGGGCCATAGGTCTCCTGAGCGGCGGCGAAGTCGGTGAAGACTTTCGGATACATCAGCCAGGAGGCGAATTCGAACTCGGTGAGCTTGCGCTCGAGCTTCTCCTCGATCTCCTTGCGGCTGGCCTTGAGGTTCGCCGGCTTCAGCAGCGAGCCGGGCCGGACGGTGATCGGCTTTTCGCCCTTCAGCGCCTTCTTCTGCAGCGCTTGCGGCCAACCGCCGGGCGACTGGCCGAGATCGCCGCGCAGCATCGAGACGACCGAATCCGGGAAGGCGATGTCCTTCGCCGGGTTCTCGACATCGGCGACCGTGAGGTCCTGGCTCACCATCATCAGCGCCATGTCGCCGACCACTTTCGACGACGGCGTCACCTTGACGATGTCGCCGAACATCAGGTTGACGTCGTGATAGGCCTGCGCCACCTCATGCCAGCGCGTTTCGAGCCCAAGCGAGCGCGCCTGTTCCTTGAGATTGGTGAACTGGCCGCCCGGCATCTCGTGCAGATAGACTTCCGAGGCCGGTCCCTTGAGGTCGCTTTCAAAGGCGGCGTATTGGTTGCGCACCGCTTCCCAGTAGAACGAGATGTGGCGGATCCACTGCGGGTCGAGGCCGGGGTCGCGCTCGGTACCCTTGAGCGCCTCGACGATCGAGCCGAGACAAGGCTGCGAGGTGTTGCCGGAGAACGAATCCATCGCCGCGTCGATGGCGTCGACGCCGGTCTCGACCGCCGCCAGAACCGTCGCCGCCGACAGGCCGGAGGTGTCGTGCGTGTGGAAATGGATCGGCAGGTCGGTCTCTTCGCGCAGCGCCTTGAACAGCACGCGCGCCGCCGAGGGCTTCAACAGGCCCGCCATGTCCTTGACGGCGATGATATGCGCGCCGGCCGCTTCCAGTTCCTTCGCCAGCCCGACATAATATTTCAGGTCGTATTTGGCGCGCGCCGGATCGAGTATGTCGCCGGTGTAGCACATCGCCGCTTCGATCAGCTTGCCCTCGGCGCCCACCGCGTCCATGGCGACGCGCATGTTCTCGACCCAGTTCAAGCAGTCGAAGACGCGGAACAGGTCGACGCCGCCGGCGGCTGCCTGTCTAACGAAATGCTGCACGACATTGTCGGGATAGTTGGTGTAGCCGACGCCGTTAGCACCGCGCAGAAGCATCTGCAGCAGAAGATTGGGGGCTGCCTCGCGCACTCTGCTCAGACGCTCCCATGGATCCTCGGTGAGGAAGCGCATGGCGACGTCGAAGGTGGCGCCGCCCCAGCATTCCAGTGAGAGCAGTTGCGGCAGCGCTCGCGCATAGGTGCCGGCGATGCCGGCGATGTCGTAGGTGCGCATGCGGGTGGCGAGCAGCGACTGGTGTCCGTCGCGCATCGTCGTGTCGGTAACGAGCACCTGGGCTTGCTCGCGCATCCATGCCGCGAACTTCTGAGGCCCGAGCGCGTCGAGCCGCTGCTTGCTGCCGTCCGGCACCTTGCCGTTGAGATAGGGCACCACAGGCGCCGCCGCATCCGCCTTCGGCACCGGCCGTCCGCGCGTCTCGGGATGGCCGTTGACGCTGACGTCGGCGAGATAATTGAGCAGCTTGGTGGCGCGGTCCTGCCGCTTGACCTGCTCGAACAGCTCCGGCGTCGTGTCGATGAACTTGGTGGTGTAGGAATTGTCGGCGAAGCTCGGGTGGTTGATGATCGCTTCGAGGAAGGTGAGGTTGGTGGCGACGCCGCGGATGCGGAACTCGCGCAATGCCCGGTTCATGCGCGCGATCGTCTCGCCCGGCGTCGGCGCCCAGGCCGTCACCTTTTCGAGCAGCGGATCGTAGAACCGGGTGATGACCGCGCCCGAATAGGCGGTGCCGCCGTCGAGGCGGATGCCGAAGCCGGTGGCGCCGCGATATGCGGTGATGCGCCCGTAATCGGGGATGAAATTGTGTTCCGGGTCCTCGGTGGTGATGCGGCACTGCAGGGCGTGGCCGTTGAGCTTAATGTCCTTCTGCGCCGGCACGCCGGACTCCGGCGTGCCGATGGCGAAGCCGTCGAGGATGTGGATTTGCGCCTTCACGATATCGATGCCGGTCACCATCTCGGTGACGGTATGCTCGACCTGGATGCGCGGGTTGACCTCGATGAAATAGAACTTGCCGGTGTCGGCGTCCTGCAGGAACTCGACGGTGCCGGCTCCGATGTAGCTGGTCTCGCGCGCGATCTTCAGCGCGTAGGCGCAGAGTTCCTCGCGCAGTTTCTCGCTGAGGTAGGGAGCCGGGGCACGTTCGACGACCTTCTGGTTACGGCGCTGGATCGAGCAGTCGCGCTCGAACAGGTGCACGGCATTGCCCTGCGTGTCGCCCAGCACCTGCACCTCGACATGGCGGGCGCGCTCGATCAGCTTTTCGAGATAGACCTCGTCCTTGCCGAAGGCGGCCTTCGCCTCGCGTTTGCCTTCCATGACTTCGCGCGCGAGGTCGGCTTCAGCGCGGATGGCGCGCATGCCGCGGCCGCCGCCACCCCACGAGGCCTTGAGCATCACCGGATAGCCTATTTCCGCGGCGAGCTTTTTCACCTCGTCCATATCGTCGGGCAGCGGATCGGTGGCGGGCACGACCGGCACGCCGACGTCGATCGCCAGGTTGCGCGCCGCCACCTTGTTGCCGAGCCGGCGCATCGTCTCGGGCTTCGGCCCGATGAAGGTGATGCCGCCGGCAGCGCAGGCCTCGGCGAATTCGGGGCTTTCCGACAACAGGCCGTAGCCGGGGTGGATCGCATCGGCACCCGAGAGGCGCGCGACGCGGATCACCTCGTCGATCGACAGATAGCTTTCGATCGGACCCATGTCCTTGGTGAGATGCGGACCGCGCCCGACCTGGTAGCTTTCGTCGGCCTTGAAGCGGTGCAGCGAATATTTGTCCTCTTCCGCCCAGATCGCCACGGTTTTGAGGCCTAGCTCGTTGGCCGCGCGAAAGACGCGGATGGCGATTTCGGACCGGTTGGCGACGAGGATCTTCGTGATTGCCAAGGACTGGGCTCCAGTAGCGGAAGGTGAGGTGAACCGGCGCAATGATTAGCGTGAAAATGCTGCAGCGCAAACAAAATAGCGCGACACTTCAATCGATTTAAATCGTTTGTTTGCGCCAAACCTTCGCGACGGCCTCCGAGCGCCTGGACGACAACGCCGACGAACTCGGCGAGGGACACGAAGGCAGGATGGATGCGCGGCCAACAAAAAATGCCCGGCGCTCAGCGCCGGGCATCTCGGAAAGTCGGCTCTTCTTTGCCGGCTTATTGCTCGAAGTAGGAGTACTTGCCGTCTTCACCCTTCTTCCAGGTGTACATGACATAGTCCGGGCGGGTGATGTCGCCCTTGGAGTCATACCCAATGTCGCCGATGGCGGTCTTCCAGGGGCCGCCCGACTTGATCGTCTCGGCGACTTTCTGCGCATCGTCGGCGGAGCCGGTCTTCGTGATGGCCGCAGCGATGATCTGGATCGCGGCGTAGGAGTAGAGCGTGTAGGCCTCCGGTTCGAAACCGGCAGCGCGGAACTTCTCCACGAGCTCCTTGGCGTTCGGGTTCTTGCGCGGATCCGGCGCGAACGTCATCAGCGTGCCTTGGACGGCGTCGCCGGCGATCGAGGCGAGCTCGTTCGACACGATGCCGTCGCCCGACATGAACTGGGCCTTGAGGCCCTGGTCGGCGAGCTGGCGGATGATGAGGCCGGCCTCCGTATGCAGGCCGCCATAGTAGACGACGGAGATACCGGCTTCCTTCATCTTGGCGATGAGCGCCGAGAAGTCCTTGTCGCCGACATTGATGCCTTCATACATGGCTTCGTTGACGCCATTGGCATTGAGCGCCTTCTTGGTTTCGTCGGCAAGGCCCTGGCCATAAGGGGTCTTGTCATGGATGAGCGCGATCTTGGCGTCCTTGAAGTTCTTGGCGACATAGTCGCCGGCAACCTTGCCCTGCTGGTCGTCGCGTCCGCAGGTGCGGAACGTATTCCACATGCCGCGTTCGGTGAACTTGGGATTGGTCGCGGCCGGCGTGATTTCGAGGATGCCATTCTCGGCATAGACTTCCGACGCAGGAATTGAGACGCCCGAATTGAAGTGGCCATCGACGAACTTGATGCCGTCGGCGACAAACTTGTTGGCGACCGAGATGCCCTGCTTCGGATCCGACACGTCGTCACCCACACTCAGCTTAAGTTGCTGGCCGAGGACTCCGCCGGCCGCGTTGATGTCGGCGACCGCCTGTTCGGCGCCCTTCTGCAGCTGCGCGCCGAAGGCCGCGTTCGGACCGGTGATCGGACCGGCGACGCCGATCAGAATGTCGGCCCACGCGCTGCCGCTGAACGCGATGAACGCGGTCAGCGCCACGGCGGACAAGAGTGATTTTTTCATTGAAACGCTCCCATTTACGGAGTGGGCGTGGATGATACTTTCATGCGATGCCCACCCTTATCGCAGAAAGCATAGAATGCCGATTTTCAGGCACTTGTCACGCCAAATTCATTCCCGGAACGGCGTTGATCATGAACGTCAACCCTTTGGTTTCCAGCTCAATAAGGAGGCTCTTTCGTAGAGCCAATTATACTGAGTGACCATCTGGTTCGTGCGCGTGTATTGATACCCAAGGAAGCCCAGTATCATCAGCACGATGGTGTCGACGATATAGTAGTGCAGCGAAAACATCGTGCCGTCGAACAGCGCGTGGTGGATGAACCTTATGCCGATGCCGAGTCCGAGCATATAGAGGAACAGCTGAAAGAAGCTGCGCCAGGTCTGCGCGCTCGCCTTGCCGGTCATCCACGCCGCCCATCCGCCGAGCAGGCAGGTGACGAACAGGAACTGCCAGATCGAGGCTTCCTCGTAGAGAATGCCTTGCATGATGAAGTCTCCTGAACTCAGTGGTGGCCGCCTTCGAGATAGGCGGCGCGCACTTCCGGATTGGCGAGCAGCTCCTTGCCGGTGCCGCTCATCGTCACATTGCCGTTGACCATCACGTAGCCGCGGTTGGCGAGCTTCAGCGCGCCGAAGGCGTTCTGCTCGACCAGGAACACGGTCAGCCCTTGGGTCCGGTTCAATTCGCGGATGGCATCGAAGATCTGCTTGACGATCAGCGGCGCGAGGCCCAGCGACGGCTCGTCGAGCAGAAGCAGCTTCGGCCGGGCCATCAGCGCACGCCCGATCGACAGCATCTGCTGCTCGCCGCCCGACAGCGTGCCGCCGCGCTGGCCGATGCGCTCCTTCAGCCGCGGGAACAGCGAAAACACCTTCTCGGCATCCTCGTCAAAATGTTTGAGGTTGTCGAGGCTGGCGCCCATCTGCAAGTTTTCCATCACCGTCATGCGCGGAAAGATGCGGCGTCCCTCCGGCGACTGGGCGATGCGCATCCGCGCGATCTCGTGTGTCGGCAACTGCGTGATGTCGTTGCCGGCAAAGGTGATGGTGCCGCTGCGCGCACGCGGCGCGCCGAAGATCGTCATCATCAACGTCGACTTGCCCGCCCCGTTGGCGCCGATCAGCGCCACGATCTCACCCTGGTTGACGGTGACGTCGACACCGTTCAGCGCGCGGATGTTGCCGTAATAGGTCTGGACGCCCTTGATATCGAGCAGCGTTGTGCCGGCCATTACTTACGCCCTCCGCGCGGCTTGGCTGTCGAGGATTTCGCGGCCGGCTTGCCCGTGGCCCGCTCGGACGACTTTCTTGGCGTTTTGGCTTTGGCATCGACCTGAGCCGCTTTCGAGGCGCCTCTCGATACCATGACCCGTTCGCCCTCGTCCGCGTGTTCGACAGTGTCGGAAACCGGCCCCGCCATCATCGAGGCGGAACTGCCCGGCCCGTGCGCCGCATCAGGCCCGGTATCCAGCTGCTCGATGACATCCTCGTCGCCGACTTCGGTCAGCACCTCTTCCACTTCCTCGTCGTCGACGCCGAGATACGCGGCGATCACGCGCGGATCGGTCCGGACCGACTGCGGGCTGCCGTCGGAGATCTTGCGGCCGTACTCCAGCACCACGACGTGGTCGGAGATCTGCATGACCACCGACATGTCGTGCTCGATGAGCAGGATCGACGTGCCGGTGTTGTCCTTGATGTCCATCAACAGTTCATTGAGCGAGGCCGATTCCTTCGGATTGAGACCGGCGGCCGGCTCGTCGAGGCACAAAAGCTCAGGTCCGGTGCACATGGCGCGCGCGATCTCCAGCCGCCGTTGCGCGCCATAGGGCAGGTCGCCGGCCGGATCGTCGGCGCGGTCGACGAGATTGGCCTTTTCCAGCCAGTGCTTGGCGAGATCGATCGATTCAGCCGAGGCCTGCCGGTAGCTGGAGAAGCCGAACAGGCCGAGGAAGGTATAGCCCGAGGCCTTCATCAGCTTGTTGTGCTGGGCGACCAGGAGGTTCTCCAGCAGCGTCATGCCCGAGAACAGGCGGATGTTCTGGAAGGTGCGCGCCACCTTGGCACGCGCGGGGATCTCGTGATTGGGCAGGCGCTCGAGCAGATAGTTCGAGCCGTCGCGCCGGCTGAGCGTGATCATGCCTTCCGAAGGTTTGTAGAAGCCGGTGATGCAATTGAACACGGTCGTCTTGCCGGCGCCGTTCGGTCCGATCAGCGCGGTGATCTCGCCGCGCTTGGCCTGGAACGACAGGTCGCCGATGGCGATCAGGCCGCCGAACTTCATCGACAGATGCTCGACCTGCAGGATGAAGTCGTTCATGGAAACTTGCGCGTTCATCAGCCGTGGCCCTCCTTGGTGAAGGAGCCTGACACCGCTTTTCGCTCCTTGAGGAAGGCTGTTGGTTCTCGACTGCCGACGAAGCCGCGCGGCTTCCACAGCATGACGATCACCATCGCAACGCCGAACAATAGCATGCGGTAGAGCTCCGGCGTGAAGTCCGGACCGAACACCACCTTGAGGAAGCCCAACTCGCGCAGGATCTCGGTGCCGCCGATCATCACCAGCGCCGCCACCGCGATACCGCCCAACGAGCCCATGCCGCCGAGCACGACGATGGCCAGGATGATCGCCGATTCAAGGAAGACGAAGGATTCCGGGCTGACGAAGCCCTGGCGCGCGGCGAAGAACGAGCCGGCGAAGCCGCCGAACATGGCGCCGGTGGCGAACGCCGTCAGCTTGGTGGTGGTGGTATTGATGCCGAGCGAGCGGCAGGCGATCTCGTCCTCGCGCAGCGCTTCCCAGGCGCGGCCCACCGGCAGGCGGCGCAGCCTGATGGTGACGAAGGCGGTGAGGAAGCAGAGCGCCAGGATGAGATAATAGAGGAAGATCTTGTAGTAGGCGCCCGACTGGGCGATGCCCAGCACCTTGGCGATGTAGTTCGGGTCCGAGACGTTGAACGACATGAGCCCGAAGAAGGAGACCTTCGGGATGCCGGAAATGCCGGCCGAGCCGTTGGTCACCTCACGCCAGTTGATCAGCACCAGACGGATGATCTCGCCGAAGGCGAGCGTGACGATCGCCAGATAGTCGCCGCGCAGCCGCAGCACCGGGAAGCCGAGCATGACGCCCCAGAAGGCGGCCATGGCGCCGGCGGCAGGCAGCAGGATCCAGAACGACAGGCCAAAATGCGTGCCGAGCAGCGCATAGGCATAGGCGCCAACGGCGTAAAAGGCGACATAGCCGAGGTCGAGCAGGCCGGCTAGCCCGATGACGATGTTGAGGCCCCAGGCCAGCATCACATAGATCAGGATCTGGATGCCGAAATTGTCGACCCATTTCAGCGAGCCCTGGAAGCCGAACAGAAGCACCATCGCCACTGGATAGAGGATCAGCACCGTGGCGCCGATCTTGTTGAAGTTTCGCCGCACGAAGCCGGGCTCCACGGCGATCGCAGGCGCCTTGGCCCTTTCAGCCCTTGATCGTTCGAGCGCCGGAACCGCATACGCAACATAGAGGAAGCGCCCGACGACAACGGCGAGGACCACCAGGGCGAGCAGGCCCCAGCGCTGCACCAGGATCAGCTCGTTGTTGATGTTCTGATCGGTCCTGAGACCGATGAACAGCACGAACAGGCCGAGCGCGATGGCGCCGGCGTAGAGCGCTTCGCGGAACGCGCGCTGGATGGGAGTAGCGACGACGTCGCGCTCCGGAGAAACGGTAACGGCCATGAGGATCAGACCTTTTCGACTTCTGGCCGGCCCAGGATGCCGGAGGGCAGGAAGATGAGCACGATCGCCAGGATCGAGAAGGCCGCGACGTCCTTGTAGTCGATCGAGAAATAGGCCGACCACATGCTCTCGATGAAGCCGATCAAAAGCCCGCCGAGCACTGCGCCCGGCAGCGAGCCGATGCCGCCAAGCACCGCCGCCGTGAAGGCCTTCACGCCCGGCACGAAGCCGTCTGAGAAGACCACCACGCCATAATACATCAAGAAAAGCGTCCCGGCGACCGCGGCAAGCGCTGCGCCCATGATGAAGGTGATGGAGATTGTGCGGTCGACGTCGACCCCAAGCAGCGCCGCCATCTTGCGGTCCTGCTCGCAGGCGCGCTGCGCCCGCCCCAATGCCGTCCTGTTGACGAGATACCAGAAGATCGCCAGCAGCACGGCGGTGACCAGCACGATGATGATCTGCTTCAGCGAGACGCTGATGCCGTCGATCGTATAGACCTGGCTGACCAGCGGCGGGATCGGCTTGTTGCGCGGCCCTTGCGTGACCTGCACGAAGTTGGACAGGGCGATCGACATGCCGATGGCGGTGATCAGCGGCGCGAGCCGGAACGATCCGCGCAGCGGCCTGTAGGCCACCTTCTCGATCGTCCAGTTGTAAAGACTGGTGAGCAGCATGCCCACGATCATCATGATCAGGAGCGCCACCACCACCGGCACCGAATAGAACATCGCGCCGAGGATCAGGAAGACGATGAGGGCCGTGAAGGCGCCCACCATGAAGATATCGCCATGGGCGAAATTGATCATGCCGATGATGCCGTAGACCATCGTGTAGCCGATCGCGATCAGCCCGTAGATAGATCCCAGCGTCAGCCCGTTGATAAGCTGCTGGACGAAATACTGCATATTTAAGCGGCTCCCCTGGAATGTCGCCTTCGAGGACGCATTCCTTTTCGTATTGCCCCTAGTCGTAAAGTTTCAAGCCCGGATTGCAACGTGATTTTCAATCGCCGCGCGTGGTTTGGAAGCACGCTGCCCGATTGCCCGCTTTTTCGCACCCGGCCCCTGGACTATCGCGGACCCTATCATTGGCACAACGCAATGTCTTTGACGATTAAGCCGTATCATGCGCGTCGTTTCGAAGAAATCGCCGTCAAAATAAATTGATGAGAAGATTCCTTGCGTCAGCGGCAGCGCTCGATTTTGCCGTCCCGCGCAGGATTCTGCCCGGTATGACGGTCATGTGACGGCGAGGCGAACGGCGGCCGAAATCACCTTTGCCGATTGGTTCGGTAGTCAGGTTTCGACGAACGACGAGGCGGCCTGACGCCGAACGGGAGCGATCAGGTGACGATGAACCCGTGCGCGAACGGATCGCGGTCGTCGATGAAGATGGTGTTCAGTCCGGTCATGCGCGCCCAGCCGCCGATCGAGGGGATGATGGCTGGTTTGCCGGCAACGCTGACCTCCTTTTCGACCCTGCCCTTGAACAGCGAGCCGATGATCGACTCATGGACAAAACTGTCGCCGACCTCGAGCCTGCCCTTGGCGTGGAGCTGCGCCATGCGCGCCGAGGTGCCGGTGCCGCAAGGCGAGCGGTCGATCGCCTTGTCGCCATAGAACACGGCATTGCGGGCATCGGCCTCGGCATCTCTCGGCTTGCCGGTCCACAGCATGTGCGACAGCCGGTTGATGCCCGGGTTCTCCGGATGCACGAACGAGTATTTCTCGTTCAGGCGCTGGCGCACAAGCGGGCTCCAGGCGATGAGGTCGGCGGCCGAATGGTCGGCCATGTCGCGGTAGTTCTCCTGCGGCTCGACGATGGCATAGAAATTGCCGCCATAAGCGACGTCGACGCTGATCTCGCCAAGCACCGGGCACTCCACCGACAGCCCTTCGGCGTAAAGGAAGGACGGCACGTTGGTGATGCGCACCTCCTCGACATATTCGCCGACCTGTTTGTATTCGGCGACGACCAGGCCGGCCGGCGTGTCGAGCCTGAGCACGCCCGGCGTCTTCGGCCTCACCAGCCCATGCTCGATCGCCATCGTCACGGTGCCGATGGTGCCGTGGCCGCACATCGGCAGGCAGCCCGAGGTTTCGATGAAGAGGATCGCGATATCGCAGTCCTCGCGCGTCGGCGGATAGAGGATCGAGCCGGACATCACGTCATGACCGCGCGGCTCGAACATCAGCCCGGTCCGGATCCAGTCATATTCGGCGAGGAAATGCGCCCGCCGTTCCATCATCGTCGCGCCTTCCAGCAGTGGGCCGCCGCCGGCAACCAGCCTCACCGGATTGCCGCAGGTGTGGCCGTCGATGCAGAAGAAGGATGTCTTGGCCATGATGGCTCCCTGAAATATCAGAATTCTGGCGAATTGTCAGAACCGTTGCGGGCGGAAAGGAGTGAGATCGATCGGCGGCTCCTGCCCGAGAAGGAGATCTCGGATCGAGCGGCCGGTCGCTGCCGCCTGGGTCAGGCCGAGATGGCCGTGGCCGAAAGCGTAGACGATGTTCGGCGCCCGCGCCCTGCCGATGACCGGCAGCGAATCCGGCAGCGATGGCCGGAAGCCCATCCACTCGCGGCCGCCCGACGGATCGAGCCCGGGCAGGAAACGCTTGGCTTTTTCCAGCATCGCCTTCGAGCGCGCGAAATTCGGCGCTCGTTCGATGCCGCCCAGCTCGACGGCGCCGCCGACGCGCAAGCCGGTTTCCAGCGGCGTGATGACGAAGCCGTGCCCGGAAAAGATCAGCTGCCGCTTCACGTCGAAGGCCGACACCGGCAGCGTGGTGTTGTAACCGCGCTCGGTCTCCAGCGGGATGCGGTCGGCGATATCTTTGGCCAGCAGATGCGACCAGGCGCCGGCGGCGATCACGAGCTGCTTCGCTTTTCGGGCCGTGCCGTCCGCAAGCATAAGCGTGACGCCGTTTGTTCCGGTCCCGATACGCTCGACGCGCGCGTGCTCGAAGCGCGCGCCGAGCCGCTCCGCATAGGCCCAGATCGCCTTGCCGAGCAGTTTCGGATCGGCGACTGTCTTCCACCCCGGCACGAAGGTGCCCTTGACGAAGCGTGGCGAAAGACCCGGCTGCAGCGCCGCCATCCCCTCACCCTCGACATGGCGGAAGCCTATGCCGAAACGTTCGCGCGCCCTCCAGCCGGGCAGCGAGGCGCGGAACTCGGCCTCGCTTTCGTAGAGTTCGAGCGAGCCGTCCTCATGCAGCATCGGCCGCGTGCCGGAGCGGTCGAGCAAACCCATCCATTCGGCTTCGGCGAGCTTCATCATGCCGGCCTGCGCCGCAAGGCTCGCCTCGAAGTGCCTGGCGGCGCCCGCGCGCCAGAAGCGGAACAGCCAGGGAAGAAGTTTAGGCAGATAGGCCGGCGGGATGGCAAGAGGCCCCAGCGGATCGGCAAGCCATTTCGGCAACTGCCTGATCATCCCCTTATGCGCCAGCGGCAGCACGTCGGAGAAGGCGAAGGCGGCAGCGTTGCCGGAGCTCGTCTCCTCGCAAATGCCCGTCCGATCGAAAATGGTGACGCTGCGTCCCGCCTCCGCGAGCAAGGTGGCGGCGCAAATGCCGATGATGCCGCCGCCGATGATGGCGATATCTTCCCCTTCTCCCCGGTCACGGGGAGAAGGCGCCCGACGGGCGGATGAAGGGCGGCGCCCCTCTTCGGTCGGCTTGGCATTTCCTTGCACGCTGGCGCTGTCCCTCGTCTGTCTGCCGCCATCTACTTCCCCGTGAACGGGAGCAGAAAGCTATCAGAACGCCGGCAGTTCCGGGCGCGCGGCCAGCGCATCCCTGACGATCTTTTCCACCGCCTTCCGGCGCTCGCCCGACAGCGGCTGGCGTGGCATGCGAACGCGGTCATTGGTACCGATCGCCAGCACTTCGGCAAGCTTGATGTTTTGGACCAGGTAGGTCGAGACATCGAGGTCGAGCAGTGGCCTGAACCAGCGGTAAATCTTCAGCGCTTCTTCGCGGCGACCTTTTCTCATCAACTGGTAGATGGCGACGGTCTCACGCGGGAAGGCCGTGACAAGGCCCGCCACCCAGCCGATGGCGCCGACCGACAGCGCCTCGAAGGCGAGGTTGTCGACGCCGGTGAAGAGGTCGTAGCGGTCGCCGAGGCGATTGATGATCTCGGTCGAGCGGCGGATGTCGTCCGACGATTCCTTGATTGCGACGAAGCGCTTGTCGGACGCCAGCTCCTCCATCAGGTCGACAGTGACGTCGACGCGATAGGCGAGCCGGTTGGAGTAGATCATGACAGGCAGGTCGCCGGCCTCCGCGACGGCGCGAAGTGCGGCGACCGTCTCTTCGGCATTGGTGTGGTAGATCGGGCTCGGCACCACCATCAGGCCGTTGGCGCCTTCCTTGGCTGCGCGGCGTGCGATGCTTGCCGCCTCGCGGGTGCCGGGTTCGTTGACGGTCAGAAGCACCGGCTTTGTCCCGGCGACCTTCTGCGCCGTCTTCAGCACTTCGATCTTCTCGTCATGCGAAAGCATTGGCCCTTCGCCGAGCGAGCCGCAGACGATGATGCCGTCGCAGCCGGCCTCCATCTGCAAGGAGAAACAACGCTCCATTTCGGCATGATCGAGGCGGTCGTCGGGGGTGAATTTGGTCGTGACTGCAGGGAAAACTCCGGCCCACATGGCTATCTCTCCGTCTGATATATCAGCGGTATATTTATTAAGACGCGGGCTGTCAATGCTGAATCCGCTATGATATATGAAAAATATATCAGGAGCTGGCCCATTGATATCCGCATTGATATCCAACGACACGAGCGCAACCTTCGAGCCGGTTGCGACCAGGGCCTATCGTGTGCTGGAGCACATGATCGTCACTCTTGAACTGGCGCCTTCAAGCTTCGTCACCGAAGGTGCACTGATCGAGCGGCTCGGCTTCGGCCGTACCCCGGTGCGCGAAGCGATCCAAAGGCTGGCCTGGGAGGGCTTGCTCGACGTCAGACCACGCGCCGGCATCGCGGTGGCGCCGCTCCACCCCGGCGACTGGCTGCGCGTCATCGATGCCAGGCGCGGCATCGAGGTGGTGCTTGCCCGCTCGGCCGCCCGCTACGTCACCCGCGAGGCGGCCGACCTGTTTCACGAGGCAGCCCTCGCCATGCAGAAGGCAGTGATCTCCGGCAACGTGCTTTCCTTCATTCAGGCCGACAAGCTACTTGACGAGGCGCTGGCGATCGCCGCCGACAATCCATTCGCGGCGCGCGTGGCGGCGCCCTTGCAGACGCACAGCCGGCGCTTCTGGTTCCGCTACAAGGCGGATACCGGGCTCGCCGAATCGGCCGAGCACCACGTCGCGCTGATCCGCTCTATCCTCGACGGCGACGAGGAAGCCGCCGCCAAGGACGCCAAGAAATTGATGGCGCTGCTACGCCACCACGCCGAGGCGGCCGCGACGCGCTGACCGGAGCGGTTCCGCCTTAGCTGAACTGTCCGGTTACGCGGTTCACCCGCCCGGGTGCCGGACCGCGGTGGCCAGCGTGTGCTCCCATCCCTCGCCGGCCGCCAGGATGCAACTCTGGCCCTTAACGTCGGTCATCAGGATGGTCCAGGTTCCGCTCGCCGACACAAACACCTCGAAGATGGCGACGTCTCCACCCAGGCCATAGCCCAGCCGCTTCTCTTCGAACGTCTCTGCCAGCCCCGCGACCAGATCGTCATGGCCCCCGCAGAGGACTTGCGCCTGCACCGGGACTGCCGGCAAAGCCATGACGGCGCCGGCGGCTGCCATCTTCACCACTCGGAACGAAAATCTGCGTGCCATGGGGCACCTCCTTCGCCGTGGCATTCCGGCAAAGGCACATTCGGCCGCCTCAGTGTGCCGGAACGCTCCAGGCCGGACTCGACGTCGCCATCACGTCACTCCTTCTGGTTTCCGGTCTGTCGCAGGGAGATTTATCACTCCCTGCATTCGATATGGTGAAGCTGCGCCCGGTAGACAAGCGGGCGTTGATGCGGGCGCCGGCGCGGCTTTCACTGAACGAGCCGTGGCGCCAGTGAGTGTTAGGCTCCCGGCACGGCTGCCGTGATCGTCGGGCTGTCCCAGCCTTCGCCAACGGACAGGATGCAGCTCTGCCCCTTGGTATCGGAGGCAAGAACGGTCCAACTGCCTTGGTCGGAGACAAAGATCTCGAGCACGACGTTCGGATTGATCAGCCCGCGCCCTGCCTCGCTTTCGTGGAACTTGTCGCCGAGCGCCTTGATGATGTCGGCGCGTGGTGCGCATTGTGCTGCCGCATTGGCCTGGCCGGCCGACAGCGCTGCCGCCGCAAGGCACATCGTCGCCATAAGAAATCGTGTCATCCGACACCTCCTCGCGCCAGACGAGAACCCCGGCTGCCACCGGCGCTGTTTGATTGGCCTGCACGCATGGCAGGAATACAGCCTAAGGCGAATGGCGGCCTGTTGGTTCCATCACACGGCGATGGAATCATTAGGAGGTGCGGATGCAGCCTCGACGTGTCTCGTCGCAAATCATGCATCTGAAGTTGCAAGCGACGACCGGGCGAGACGACAAGCTACGCCAAATATCGATGAGGTGAAGGACAACCAGCCTCCTCTGCAAGGCCCCAAACAGAAAGCGCGGGTGCAAACCGCGCTTTCTCACGAGGCTCTCGAAAAACCGTCCGGTCAGTTCATCGTCGGGATGACGAACTCGGCGCCGTCCTTGATGCCGGACGGCCAGCGCGAGGTGACCGTCTTGGTCTTGGTGTAGAAGCGGAACGCGTCCGGGCCGTGCTGGTTAAGGTCGCCGAAGGACGACGCCTTCCAGCCGCCGAAGGTGTAGTAGGCGATCGGCACCGGGATCGGCACGTTGACGCCGACCATGCCGACCTGGACCCTGGAAGCAAAGTCACGCGCGGCGTCGCCGTCGCGGGTGAAGATGGCGACGCCGTTGCCCATCTCGTGGTCGTTGGCGAGGTTGATGGCGTTCTCATAGGTCGGCGCGCGCACCACCGACAGCACCGGCCCGAAGATCTCTTCCTTGTAGATGCGCATCTCCGGCGTCACGTTGTCGAACAGGCAGCCGCCCATGTAGTAGCCGTTCTCGTAGCCCTGCATCTTGAAGCCGCGGCCATCGACAACCAGCTTGGCGCCTTCCTTGACACCGATATCGACATAGCCCTTGACGCGTTCCAGGGCTTGGCGTGTCACCAGCGGGCCGAAATCGGCCGAGGAGTCGGTCGACGGACCGACCTTCAGGCTTTCGACGCGCGGTACCAGCTTTTCCATCAGCCGGTTCGCGGTGTCGTTGCCGACCGGCACGGCCACCGAGATCGCCATGCAGCGCTCGCCGGCCGAGCCGTAGCCGGCGCCGACCAGCGCGTCGACCGTCTGGTCCATGTCGGCGTCGGGCATGATGATCATGTGGTTCTTGGCGCCGCCGAAGCACTGCACGCGTTTTCCCGCCGCGCAGCCGCGCGCATAGATGTACTGCGCAATCGGCGTTGACCCGACGAAGCCGACGGCTTTGATGTCTGGATCGTCGAGGATGGCGTCGACCACTTCCTTGTCGCCGTTGACCACGTTCAGCACGCCTTCCGGCAGGCCGGCCTCGATGAACAGCTCGGCGATGCGGATCGGCACGCCCGGGTCGCGCTCCGAAGGCTTCAGGATGAAGGCGTTGCCGCAGGCGATCGCCGGCGCGATCTTCCACAGCGGGATCATCGCCGGGAAGTTGAACGGCGTGATGCCGGCGACGACGCCGAGCGGCTGGCGCATCGAATAGGTGTCGATGCCCGGACCGGCGCCGTCGGTGAACTCGCCCTTCATCATATGCGGCGCGCCGATGCAGACCTCGACCACTTCGAGGCCACGCTGGATGTCGCCGCGCGCGTCGGCAATGGTCTTGCCATGCTCGCGCGCCAGGATGTCGGCCAGCTCGTCATAGTCGCGCTGGACCAGTTCGAGAAACTTCATCAGCACGCGCACGCGGCGCTGCGGGTTGGTGGCGCCCCACTTGATCTGCGCGGCCTTGGCGTTCTCGACCGCGGCGCGCAGCTCCTGCGCTGAGGCCAGCGCCACCGTAGCGCGCACCGAGCCGTCCATCGGCTGCATGACGTCCTGCTTGCGGCCGCTGGTGCCGGCGACACGCTTGCCGCCAATGAAATGACCGTACTCGATCATGGGTTCTCTCCCTGTTTTGGTGATGAGGCATTGTCCGCCTTTGCGTCCGCAATGGCAACGCGAGCTAGAACGCAACCGTTGTGCGCGAAATAGACAGCGGCAGTCGGACGTGCATTAATTGCCGCAAAAGGTGATGATGATCGGTCATTGAAAGGATCGAAGATTGAGTTCCTTCACACCCCTCTCTGTCCTGCCGGACATCTCCCGCGCATGGGGGGAGATTGGCAGTTTCATCGCCGGGGCTCATCCTGCACCGTTGGCGATTGGCGAAAGCGAACGCGACATCCGATCTCCCCCCTTGCGGGGGAGATGTCCGGCAGGACAGAGGGGGGAGGGCGGGAACGCAGCGCTGGCGACTAACCTGGACCATCCCCATGAACTGGGATGATGTCCGCATCTTCCTCGCCGTGGCGCGCGCCGGCCAGATCCTCGGCGCGGCAAAACGGCTGGAGCTTAACCACGCCACCGTCTCGCGACGGCTCGCGGCGCTCGAGGAAGCGCTGCGGACGAAACTCTTCCGTCGCCTGACCACCGGCAGTGAGCTGACGCCGGCCGGCGAGCGCTTCCTCGACATCGCCGAGCGCATGGAGAGCGACATGATCGCAGCGCGCTCGACCATCGCCGGCGAGGGGGACGACGTCTCCGGCACGGTGCGCATCGGCGCTCCCGACGGTTTCGGTGTCGCCTTCCTCGCCAAGCGTTTGGGCGAGCTGACGGCGCTCCACCGCGAGCTCACCATCCAGCTGGTGCCGGTGCCGCGCTCCTTCTCCCTGTCGCGGCGCGAGGCCGACATCGCGATTGCCGTAGAGCGGCCGACCGAGGGCCGATTGGTGGCGGGAAAGCTCGTCGACTATACGCTCGGCCTGTTCGCCTCCCGCACCTATGCGGAAGCCAACGGCCTGCCGAAGTCAGCAGCCGAGCTCGATCGGCACACGCTGATCGGCTATGTGCCCGACCTCATCGTCAGCCCTTCGCTCGACTATGCCGCGGAGTTCAGCCCGGACTGGCGCACCAGCTTCGCCATCTCGTCAGCGCTTGGCCAGGCGGAGGCGGTGCGCTCGGGCGCCGGCATCGGCATCCTGCATACCTTCGTCGCCCGCTCGATGCCGGAGCTGGTGCCGGTAGACATCGTCGCGCCCATCCGCCGCGCGTACTGGCTGGTCTATCACGAATCAGTGAGGCCGCTGCGCCGGGTCCAGCTCGTCGCCAATTTCATCACCAGGGGGGTGGAGCGGGAAAAGGGATTGTTCGTCTGATGCCGCCCAAAAAGGCCGGCCCGCTTTGGAACCGCCTTCAAGGCGCATCGAGGACGAAAGAATTCACAACCTGTCGGCCTCAGCGGCGAACGGCGCCCACATCCGGCCGGCTTCCTCGGCGCTGTTGCCCATGAGCCCGCAGGTGACTAAGCCGTAGTGGCGGTCGCGTATCGAAATCGCGATCCTGGCGTGGCCGTAGAAGCTGACATCGCCGTCGCCGAGGTGGAAATCCATGTCAGCCATCCGCACGGGATAGCCGTCCGGGAGTCGCGCCAGCCTGTCGTTGCTGAAACTGGCCGAACCGAAGGCGGAGCCGACCTGCCTTGCGCTTGCCACAAAATCGGCCAGTGTGGCACCAGTACTTCGCCATGCCATGGCAGGCGAGGGGGAATCTGGGAAAGCCGGCGCAGACATGCGAGCCATTCTTGCCATCCTGCCGCTGCTTTGCCTCTCCGGCTGCGCCAATCCGTGGGCCAGGGTTCCCGAAGCGGAACTGCCGAAGTCGATCCGCTATGCGATGGCCCGCCCCTCGCCTTTCGTCTTCGGCAATTATTGCGGTCCCGGAACCCGTACCGGCGATCTCTCGGCCACCCCGGTCGACCGGCTCGATGCCGCCTGCCGGATCCACGATGCCTGCTATATCGCCCGCCACAATCATTGCGATTGCGACGGCGCGCTGATCGCTTCGGCAAGGACGATCCGCGGCGACAAGACGGCGCCAAGGAAGATGCGCGGCGAGGCCGAGCTCTTGATAGCCACCTTCGCGCTTCCGGTCTGCAAGGTCTTTCCGCAGGGCTTCATGCCGCCGCGCGACCCCGCCCAGCTCAAGGTCATTAACGGGGCGACCGGGTGAGACCGGGAGCCGTCGTGACAAGGCTGCTGCTTGGCCTGGCGCTGACCGCGCTCGCCGGATGCGCCGGCATGCCGGGCCGTTCCGCCTGCGCCTTCTTTCCGGGAGACGAAGCCTGCGCGCGTCCGCCCATCTCGGCGGATCGAAGCGGCGCCGAGATCGCCAGCGCCGGTTACTTCGCGGACAATGGCAGTGCCGCCTATGAAAAGCGATTCGAGGCGTTGCTGGCCCAAAGCCGAATCGATGCGCTCGACCGCACCAATGGTACCGGCCGCTTCGGCCGTGACTGGCGCGACGTCCACAATGATCGTTTCCAGGCAACTTATCCGGCGCTGCAACGGCTGGCGAAGCCGCTCGACAGCACGGAGCAGCCGCTGGCACCAGGCAAACCGGGCGAAGGCCATTTCACCGGTCGCTGGCGCATGTCGCGCCAGACGCTCTATCTCGACGCTGCCGCCAGGCC
>NZ_RZST01000189.1:0-11433 GCF_003997575.1 Mesorhizobium sp. M1A.F.Ca.IN.022.07.1.1 | reverse complement strand
GATCTATACCGGTCCGACCAAAGCGACGGCGGAGGCGCAGATCGAGGTGATCAACTCGCTGATCGCGCAGAAGGTCAATGCCATCGCCGTCTCGGCCAATGACGCCGATGCGCTGGTGCCGGTGCTGAAGAAGGCGATGGATCGCGGCATCACCGTGATCTCGTGGGACTCCGGCGTCGCCAAGGAAGGCCGCCAGCTCCACCTCAACCCGTCCGACACCAATTTGATCGGCGAGACCATCATCAAGCTCGCCGCCGACTACCTGCCGGAAGGCGGCGATGTCGCCATCCTCTCGGCATCCTCGACCGCGACCAACCAGAATGCCTGGATCGAAGCGGCCAAGAAGGTGCTGCCGGAGAAGTTCCCGAAGATCAAGCTGGTCGCCACCGTCTATGGCGACGACGACTCCGCCAAGAGCACCGACGAAGCCAAGGGCCTGTTGAAATCCTATCCGAACCTCAAGGCGATCATCGCGCCGACCACCGTCGGCGTCGTTGCCGCCGCGCAGGTCGTCACCGACGAGAACCTGATCGGCAAGGTCAACGTCACCGGCCTCGCGCTGCCGTCGGAGTTCAAGAAGTTCATCGACAACGGCGCCAGCCAGGCGGTCGCGCTGTGGAACCCGATCGACCTCGGCTACTCGGCGATCTATCTCGCCCATGACCTGGCGGTGAAGAAAGAAGAGGCCAAGCCCGGCGCCACGCTGTCGATCGGCCGCGTCGGCAAGGTGACGCTCGACGACACCAACTCGGCTGCGATGGCTCCGCCCTTCCAGTTCGACAAGACCAACATCGAGAAGTTCTCAAAGATCTATTGATCTGAGGAGCCTGCACCCTCCCCCCTTGTGGGGAGGGTCGGCGAGGCGGTGTCGCGAAGCAAAACCGGCGAGACGGGGCGGGGGTGACGACACCTCCATGCACTAGGACCTTAACTTGATATGCTAGACAACCCCCACCCCGCTCACGTTGTTCGCGAGCCTCCCCGCGAGGGGGAGGGCAAAGTGGCCCCGCGCCTGACGCTCTTAGGCATCTCCAAGAGTTTTCCGGGCGTGCGGGCGCTGCACAATGTCAGCCTGTCGCTCTATCCCGGACAGGTGACGGCGCTGATCGGCGAGAACGGCGCCGGCAAGTCGACGCTGGTCAAGATCATGACCGGCATCTACCAGCCCGATGCCGGCGAGATCAGCATCGACGGCCAGGCCACGGCGCTGCCCAGCGCCCATGCCGCGTTCGGCCACGGCATCACCGCCATCCATCAGGAGACGGTGCTGTTCGACGACCTTTCGGTCGCCGAAAACATCTTCCTCGGCCATGCGCCGCGCACCCGCTTCGGCACGATCGACTGGCGCACCATGCGCAAAAATGCGCGCGAGGTGCTGGAGACGATGCGCGCCGGCCAGATCGACGCCGATGCTCGGCTAAAGGACCTTGGCATCGCCAACAAGCA
This sequence comes from Mesorhizobium sp. M1A.F.Ca.IN.022.07.1.1, assembly GCF_003997575.1. Classification (NCBI taxonomy): domain Bacteria; kingdom Pseudomonadati; phylum Pseudomonadota; class Alphaproteobacteria; order Hyphomicrobiales; family Phyllobacteriaceae; genus Mesorhizobium; species Mesorhizobium sp. M1A.F.Ca.IN.022.07.1.1. The sequence goes on along the minus strand of NZ_RZST01000189.1, from coordinate 9,987 downwards.
TCTGGTGGCTGTGGCACGCGCCATGTCCATCGACGCGCGCATCGTCATCATGGACGAGCCGACCGCCGCACTTTCGATGAAGGAGATCGAGGAGCTTTTCCTCTTGATCGAATTCCTGAAGAGCGAAGGCAAGGCGGTGCTCTTCATCAGCCACAAGTTCGACGAGATCTACCGCATCGCCGACCGCTACACCGTCTTCCGTGACGGCGAGATGGTAGGCGAAGGCCTGCTCAAGGACACCGGCCAGAACGAGATCGTGCGTATGATGGTCGGCCGCAACGTCGACCACATCTTTCCGCAGCGCGAGCCGAAGATCGGCGCGCCGGTGCTGTCGGTCTCCGGCCTGTCGCACCCGACCGAGTTCGACGATATCGGCTTCGAATTGCGCAAGGGCGAAATCCTCGGCTTCTATGGCCTCGTCGGTGCCGGCCGCAGCGAGGTGATGCAGGCGATCGCCGGCATTACGCGCACCAGCCGCGGCACGATCTCGCTGGACGGCAACTCAATCGCGCCGAAATCGGCGGCGGATTCGATCGAGGCCGGCATCGTCTATGTGCCGGAAGAGCGCGGCAAGCAGGGTGTCGTCATCGGCCTGCCGATCTTTCAGAACGTATCGCTGCCTTCGCTTGCGCGCACCTCGAAATCCGGTGTGCTCAAGCTGGCGGAAGAATTCTCACTTGCCCGCTCCTACACCGAGCGGCTGGACCTGCGCGCCTCGTCGCTCAGCCAGGATGTCGGCACGCTTTCCGGCGGCAACCAGCAGAAGGTGGTCATCGCCAAATGGCTGGCGACGACGCCGAAGGTCATCATCCTCGACGAGCCGACCAAGGGCATCGACATCGGCTCCAAAGCCGCTGTGCACGGCTTCATGGCCGAGCTCGTGGCGCAGGGGCTATCGGTGATCATGGTCTCCTCGGAACTGCCGGAAATCCTCGGCATGTCCGACCGGGTCGTGGTCATGCGTGAAGGCCGTATCGCGGCCACCTACGACAACAAAGGCCTCGACGCCGAGACGCTGGTCAGGACCGCAGCGGGGATCGCGGCATGAAGAATTTTCTCAAATATCGCGAGATCTGGCTGCTCGCCGGCATCGTCCTGCTGATCGGGCTGATCTCGACCCGCTTCCCCGGTTTTGCCGATCCGGCCAATCTGCGCCAGGTGTTCAACGACACCTCGATCCTGATGATCCTGGCGCTCGGCCAGATGGTGGTGATCCTGACGCGCTCGATCGATCTGTCGATGGCGTCCAACCTCTGCTTCACCGGCATGGTAGTGGCCATGCTCAACGCCGCCCATCCGGCGATCCCGATCCCGGTGCTGATCGTCATCGCACTGCTTGTCGGCCTCTTGCTCGGCGCCATCAACGGCATCCTGGTGTGGCGGCTGAATATCCCGTCGATCGTGGTCACGCTCGGCACGCTCACCATCTATCGCGGCGCCACCTTCGTCGTCTCCGGCGGCGCCTGGGTCAATGCCGACCAGATGAGCCCCGACTTCATCAACTTCCAGCGCGCCGCCTTCCTCGGCCTGCCGGTGCTGTCGTGGATCGCGCTTCTCGTCATTGCGCTGTTCTTTCTGGCGATGACGCGCACGCAGATCGGCCGCTCGATCTATGCCATCGGCGTCAACCCGACCGCCTCGGTCTATGCCGGCATCGATGTCGGCCGCACCAAGTTCATCGTCTTCTGCATTTCCGGCATGATCGGCGGGCTAGCCGGGTACTTATGGATCTCGCGCTACGTGATCGCCTCGGTCGAAGTCGCCAACGGCTACGAGCTCAACATCATCGCCGCCTGCGTCATCGGCGGCATCTCGATCGCCGGCGGCATCGGCTCGGTCGGCGGCGCGGTGCTCGGCGCGCTCTTCCTCGGCATCATCTCCAACGCGCTGCCGGTCATCAACATCTCGCCCTTCTGGCAGATGGCGATCTCGGGCAGCGCCATCATCCTGGCCGTGGTGCTCAACGCGCGCGGCGAGCGCCGGCAGGGTCGCATCATCCTCAGAAAGGCGGAAGCGGCATGACCGACACCCCTGCCCCGCGCCATATCCCCGACCGGCTCGACAAGCCGCTTTCTTCGGCGATCTTTTCCTGGGAGGCGCTGCTCGTCGTCATCGCGATCCTCATCTTCGCGGTGAACAGCTTGGCCTCGCCCTATTTCCTCGACCCGTGGTCGCTCTCGGATCTGACCTTCAACTTCACCGAAAAGGGCCTGATCGCGCTCGCCATGGCGCTGCTGATCATCTCGGGCGAGATCGACCTGTCGGTTGCCGCGATCGTCGCGCTCGCTTCGACGATGATGGGCATGGCGGCGCAGGCGGGCGCCGGCACGCCGGTGCTGGTCGCGATCGGCATCGCCGTCGGGCTCGGCTGCGGCGCCTTCAACGGATTGCTCGTCACCAGGCTCGGCCTGCCCTCCATTGTGGTCACCATCGGCACGATGAGCCTGTTCCGCGGCATCGCCTTCATCATCCTCGGCGACCAGGCCTATAAGGGATATCCGGAGAGTTTCGCCTTCTTCGGCCAGGGTTATGTCTGGTGGGTTTTCTCGTTCGAGCTGGCGTTGTTCCTTCTCGCGGCGCTGGTCTACTGGTTCGTGCTGCATCGCACGAGCTTCGGCCGGCGCGTCTTTGCCATTGGCAACAATCCGGTCGCCTGCCAATTCTCCGGCGTGCGCGTCGACCGCATCAAATTCATCCTGTTTTGCCTCACCGGGCTGATGTCGGGCATCGCCTCGGTGCTGATCACGTCGCGGCTCGGCTCGACAAGGCCGTCGATCGCGCAGGGCTATGAGCTGGAGGCCATCACCATGGTGGTGCTGGGAGGTGTATCGATCCTCGGCGGCGCCGGCAGCATCCTCGGCGTGGTGCTTGCCGCCTTCATGATGGGGCTGGTGACCTTCGGCCTCGGCCTGCTCAACGTGCCCGGCATCGTCATGTCGATCTTCATCGGCCTGCTGCTGATCATCGTCATTGCGCTGCCGATCGTCTGGCGGCGGCTGCGCGAAGGACGTTTCGGCTGATGGAGAAATACGCCTTCAAGATGAAGCTCAATCCCGGCATGAAGGCCGAGTACAAGCGCCGCCATGCCGAGATCTGGCCTGAACTGGCGGAGCTGCTGAGAGAGGCCGGCGTCTCCGACTATTCGATCCATCTCGACGAGGAGACCAGCATCCTCTTCGGCGTGCTGTGGCGACGTGACGATCACGGCATGGCCGACCTGCCGAAACATCCTGTTATGCAGCGCTGGTGGGCGCATATGGCCGACCTCATGGAAACCAAACCCGACAATGAGCCGGTGGCGGTGCCGCTGGAAACCATGTTCCATATGGCATGATCCGCCACGTCGCCGTCATCGATATCGGCAAGACCAACGCCAAGGTGGCGCTGGTCGAGCTCACGAAGCCGAGCGAGATCGCGCTGCGCCGCACCGCGAACGCGCCCGTTTGGCAGGCGCCCTACCCGCATCACGATGTCGAGGCGCTGTGGACGTTCATCCTGAACAGCCTCGCCGATCTCAACCGCGAACGGCGGATCGATGCGATCTCGATCACCACGCATGGCGCGACCGGGGCGCTGGTCGACGCCGCCGGCGAACTGGTGCTGCCGGTGCTCGACTATGAATTTAACAGCCCCGACCAGCTTGCGGCCGACTACGACGCCGTGCGCCCTCCCTTCGCCGAAACAGGCACGCCGCGGTTGCCGATCGGCCTCAATCTCGGCGCGCAATTCTTCTGGCAGCAAAAGCGCTTTCCAGTGGAATTCGCCAAGTCCGCCGCGATGCTGATGTATCCGCAATATTGGGCGCTGCGGCTGACCGGCGTCGCCGCCAACGAAGTGACATCGCTGGGCTGCCACACCGATCTGTGGAACCCCTGGACGTCCGACTATTCCTCGCTGGTCGACAGGATGGGCTGGCGTCCGCTGATGGCGCCCGTGCGTCGGGCGAAGGACAGGCTCGGATCGATCCTGCCGGCGATTGCCCGACTCACAGGGCTCGACCCCGCGACTCCCGTGTTCTGCGGCCTGCACGACTCCAACGCCTCGCTTCTGCCGCATCTGTTGTCCGATCGGCCGCCCTTCTCCGTCGTCTCGACCGGCACATGGGTGGTGTCGATGGCGGTCGGCGGCAAGAAGGTCGAGCTCGATGCGGCGCGCGACACGCTGGTCAATGTCAATGCGCTCGGCGATCCCGTGCCGTCGGCGCGCTTCATGGGTGGACGCGAGTTTTCGCTGCTGACCGAGGGCCAGGCGCAGGACTGGACCGAGGCCGATGTTGCCGCTGTGCTGGCACGAAAAGCATCGCTTCTGCCGTCAACCCAACAAGGCTCCGGGCCATTCCCTCACCGCGCCGCGCAATGGGTCAACGCCGAGGGCTTGCCTCCCGGCCAGCGCTTCACCGCAATCTCGTTCTATCTGGCGCTGATGACCGTGACCTGCCTGGAGTTGATTGGCGGCGACGGGCCGACGACGGTCGAAGGGCCCTTTGCGCGGAACCCGCTTTTTATCCGCATGCTGGCGGCGGCAACGGGACGGGCTGTCATTGCGTCGGAGACGTCGACAGGAACGAGCATCGGCGCGGCACTGCTGGCGTCAGACGGCGCTACCGTCATCAGCAAAGGCGAGCGGACCGAGCCACCCGCAGATCCGGCTTGGCATGATTACGCGCGAGCGTGGCAGCGGGTCGTCGGGACATGATCCCCGCCATGGTATTTGCCACAACTTGACAGGTCACGCCGACCAGCGCCGACATAGGCCGGTGGCAACTTGCGGACCGAACGTCTCAGCCCGCTGTCGCGTAAAGCAACCCTTGCGTATCGATCTCGGGCTTGCGGCCGGCGACGAGGTCGGACAGGAATTTTCCCGAGCCGCAAGCCATGGTCCAGCCGAGATGGCCGTGGCCGGTGTCGAGATAGAGGTTGCGGTATTTCGCCTGACCGAAGATGGGCACGGAACTCGGCATCATCGGCCTCAGGCCTGCCCAAAGCAGCGCCTTCTTCTCGTCGAAGGCGCCCGGGAACAGGTCCTTGCCGGTTTCCAGGATGGTTCTGAAATCACCCGGCTTGAAGCTGCGATCGAAGCCGATGAATTCCGCCGTCGAGGACATCCGCAGCCGGTTGCCCAGCCTCGAATAGCCGATCAGCCGGTCTTCGTCGGCGCCACCCATGGTGGGGCCCCTGCTTTCGTCCTCGAGCGGGACGGTCACGGTGTAGCCCTTCACCGGGTAGACGGGCAGGTCGATGCCGTAGCGGCGGCCGAACAGGCCGCTTTCGGGTCCCATCGAAATGACGACGGCGTCGCCCGTTACCGGTCCGGCCGAGGTCATCACGGCTCGCACCCGGTCGCCCTCGATGTCGAGGCCCTCGATTGTCGTGCCGAACAGGAACCTGACGCCGAGCTTCTCGGCCGCATAGGCGGCGAGCTTGTCGACGAATTGCTTGGAATCGCCGGTCTGGTCGATTGGAGAATAGATGCCGCCGGCGATCTTGTCCTTCACGCTGGCAAGGCCCGGCTCCAGCTCGGCCAAGCGGTCGCGGCCGACGATCTCGATCGGCAGGCCGCGCTCGCCGAGGTAGCGGTAATTGTCGGTGCCGGTGTCGAAGCTTTTCTGCGAGCGGAAGAAGTAGAGGATGCCTTTCTTGCGTTCGTCGTAATGGATGCCGGTCGCCTCCGAGAGCGCATTGATGCAGTCGCGCGAATAGAGCGCGAGCTTCAGCTTGACGTCGGTGTTGGCGCGCAGGCGCGCTACGGTGCACTCGCGCAGGAAGCGCAGGCTCCAGGCATAGAAATACGGATCGAGGCGCAGCCGGACCTTGATGCCGAGGTCATGGTTCCAGAGCGCGCGCAGAAAGGTCTTGAGCGCCGCCGGCGAGGCCCAGGCGGTGGCGTCGCCCGGCGAGACCAGGCCGGCGTTCGACTGGCTGGTGCCGCGCGCCGCTGCCTCATGGCGCTCGATCACCGTCACCTCATGACCGTCTTTAGCCAGATAGTAGGCGGCCGCCGTGCCAATCACGCCGGCGCCGAGCACCAAGACCTTCATGCCGTCCCTCAAGGCTCATTCCAACAGTGCGCCTTCGGCACACCACCGCATGAGCCTCAATACCGCGTCTAAACTCGCCGGACGAGCCCTTGGCCCAACAGGTCAGTCTCATTACGCAATTCCGGGACGAAGGCTACGGCGAAGTCGCCGAACCCAACCGCTACACACTTTCCTGAACTGCTTAGTTTCGAACGGAGTTCTTGGTCGTCAGGATGCGTTCCCAGGCCAGCGCATCCTTGACGATCTGGTCGAGATCGTCGCGCTGCGGCGTCCAGCCGAACTCCTTGCGGGCAAGGTCGGAATTGGCGACCACGGCGGCGGCGTCGCCCGGCCGCCGCGCACCCATGCGAACGTCGAAATCATGGCCGAAGGCGCGGCGCACGCTGTCAATCACTTCCAGCACCGAATAGCCATGGCTGTAGCCGCAATTGGCGACGAGGCTCTCCCCGCCATCGCGCAGCCGCTGCAGTGCTAACCGGTGCGCCGCCGCCAGATCGCTGACATGGATGTAGTCGCGGATGCAGGTGCCGTCCGGTGTCGGATAGTCCCTGCCGAAGACCTGCATGAATGGCCGCTTGCCGAGCGCCGTCTCGCAGGCGACCTTGATCAGATGCGTGGCGCCGGGCGTCGACTGTCCGGTGCGGCCCTTGGGATCGGCGCCGGCGACATTGAAATAGCGCAGCGCCGTGTAGCGGATGTCGTGCGCAATCGCGGCATCGCGCAGCATCCACTCGCTCATCAGCTTGGAGAGGCCGTAAGGCGATTCCGGCGCTAGCCGGGCGTCCTCGCGCACCGGCTCCAGCCCGGCGCCGCCATAGACGGCTGCGGTGGACGAGAAGATGAAGTGCGGCACGCCCTCGCGCACGGCGGTTTCGATCAGCGCGCGCGTCTTGCAGGTGTTGTTCTCGTAATAGCCGAGCGGATCGGCGACGGATTCCGGCACCACGATCGAGCCGGCGAAATGGATGATGGCGTCGACCTTGTTTTCCCGGATGATCCGGCCGACCAGATCGCGATCGGCGACGTCGCCGACGACGAGCTTCGCCTCCGGCGCCACCGCCCATTCGAAGCCGGTGGAAAGCCTGTCGAGCACGACGACGCTTTCGCCGGCGTCCAAAAGCTCCCAGACCATGTGGCTGCCGATATAGCCGGCACCGCCCGTCACCAAAACCGTCATCGCTTACCTCGCTGATCAAGATTTATCGGAAACTGTCTCAACAGCCGCCGTGCTGGAAACCCCGCCGTAAGCCCATTAGCCTCCCATTTTAGTGTTAAGTCTGTAACAGTTCCGCCTGCCCGAGGCATCGTACCGAAACAAAGCTGGTTCACATCCCCGGGAATAGGCCATGATCCGGCATCGTTAGGAACAGGCGCGGGGCGTGGCATTTTGACCGGTGCGGCGCGGTGGACGTAACATAGGCCCGTGACTATGATCCGGCGCAAAACTGGGAAGCCGACATGAACTACCAGCGGTTCTTCGAAGACGCGATCGACCAGCTCCATGCCGAGCGGCGCTACCGCGTTTTCGCCGACCTCGAGCGCATCGTGGGCAAGTTCCCGCGCGCCATCTGGCGCTCCAACGGTCGCGCCCAGGAAATCACCGTCTGGTGCTCCAACGACTATCTCGGCATGGGCCAGAATCCGGACGTCATCGCCGCCTTCCAGAACGCGGCAGGCCGGATGGGCTCGGGCGCTGGCGGCACCCGCAACATTTCCGGCACGTCCAACCCGCTGGTCGAGCTGGAGCATGAGCTCGCCGACCTGCACGACAAAGAGGCGGCGCTGGTCTTCACCTCCGGTTTCGTTTCCAACGAAGCCTCGATCTCGACCATCGCCAGGCTCTTGCCCAACTGCCTGCTCATCTCGGACGAGTTGAACCATGCCTCGATGATCGAAGGCGTGCGGCGTTCCGGGGCCGAGAAGAAGATCTTCCGCCACAACGACGTTGCGCATCTGGAAAGCCTGCTGCAGGCGGCAGGACGCGAGCGCGCCAAGCTGATCGTCTTCGAAAGCGTCTATTCGATGGACGGCGACATCGCGCCGATCAAGCAGATCGTCGAGCTCGCCGAGCGCTACAACGCCCTGACCTATATCGACGAGGTTCATGCTGTCGGCATGTACGGTGCGCGCGGCGGCGGCATCACCGAGCGCGAGGGTCTTGCCGACCGCATCGACATCATCGAGGGGACGCTGGCCAAGGCCTTCGGCACGCTGGGCGGCTACATCACCGGCACGAGCGCTGTGATCGACGCGGTGCGCTCCTATGCGCCGGGCTTCATTTTCACCACCGCGCTGCCGCCCGCGATCGCGGCGGCCGCCACCACCTCGATCAGGCATTTGAAGCGCTCGCAGGCCGAGCGCGACGCCCAGCAGCGCCAGGCAGCGCGGGCCAAGCAGGTGCTTGCCGCGGCCGGGCTGCCGGTGATGGAATCGGCCACCCATATCGTGCCGGTGCTGGTCGGCGATCCCGAGCTTTGCAAGATGGCGAGCGACCGCCTGCTTGGCGTCCACGGCATCTACATCCAGCCGATCAATTATCCGACGGTGCCGCGCGGCACCGAACGGCTGCGCATCACGCCCACCCCGTTCCATTCGGACGCGCTGATCGCCGAACTGCAGGACGCGCTGGTCGAGACCTGGGATGCGCTCGGCATCCCCTATGCCGCCTCCGGCCGTCCGGCCGTCGCCAAGAGCGACCGGGTTATTCCACTCCTGGTGCCGAAGTCAGGCGGCTGAAGCCGCCCGTCTCACACCGTCTTCATCCATTTCGCCAGGCGATTTGCCGCTTCCTCGAGCTGATCGAGGCGGCGGTGGAAGCATAGCCTGAGGAAGGCCTCCCCGCCGGGGCCGAAGGCCGTGCCGGGCGCCAGCCCGACATTGGCGTTGTCGACGATGTCGAAGGCGGCGGCGCGGGAATCGGTGATGCCGTCGACAGTGAAGAACAGGTAGAACGCACCTTGCGGCACGGTGAAGCGCGCCTTGCCGGTGGCACCCAGGATGTCGCAGACCAGATCGCGCGCCGCACGTGCCCGCTCCACCTGCTCGACGATAAAGCCGTCACCCTCGTCGAGGGCGGCAACCGCGCCGCGCTGCATGAACTGGGCGACGCCCGAGGTCGAATACTGGATCAGGTTCTCGAACACCTGCTGCAGCGCCGGATGCGTCTTGATCCAGCCGACTCGCCAGCCGGTCATCGCCCAGTTCTTGGAGAAGCTGTTGACGAACAGGATGCGGTCTTCCGCCGTTGCGATATCGAGGAAAGACGGCGCGCGGCCGTGGCCATAGTGGAACAGCGCATAGATCTCGTCGGCGATGATCCAAAGCTTCTTCGTGCGGGCCAGATCGAGGATCGCTTGAAGCGTTTCCTTGTCGGCTGTCCAGCCGGTCGGGTTCGAGGGGGTATTGATGAACAGCGCCTTGGTACGCGGCGTGATGGCGGCTGCGATCTTGTCGACATCGCAGGACCAGCCATTGCCGGACTGGTCGAGCGTGACCGGCACGGGAACAGCGCCGGCAACACCGGCGGCGGCAGCGAAATTCGGCCACGCCGGCGAAAGATAGACGACCTCGTCGCAGCTGCCGGCGATCGCGTCGATGGCCAGTTGAATGGCATGCATGCCCGAGCCGGTGACGATGAATTCTTCCTCGGCGAAGCGCTGGCCGAAATACCTGGCATAGTAGCGGGCGAGCGCCTGCCTGAGCTCGGGAATGCCTTTCTGCCAGGTGTAGAAGGTCTCGCCATTGGCGAGGCCGCCTGCGGCGGCATCGCTGATGAAGGAAGGCGTCGGCAGGTCGCCCTCTCCGGCCCAGAGCGGGATCAGGCCTTCGCGCAAGCGGCCGTGATTGACGACGGCGACAATGCCGCTTTCGGGGGCAGCACGGGCTTCGGCGCGCAAGGTCTCAATCAGGGTCATGGACAAAATCCGTGCTCGTTTTGCTGCGCTCTTACC
>NZ_RZST01000188.1:0-11474 GCF_003997575.1 Mesorhizobium sp. M1A.F.Ca.IN.022.07.1.1 | reverse complement strand
GGATAGGGATGGTCGGTGAGGAGCGCCTCGAGCTCCTCCTCGCGGAAGCGGCCGCGATCGACGATGCGGAAATTGTCGAACAGCACGCCTTCCTCGTCGACGGTTGTGGCCAAAGGCGTCATCGAGCCCGGCGCGGTGCCGCCGACATCGGCATGGTGGCCGCGCGAGGCCGCCCAGAACAGGATTTCCGTGCGCGCGTCGTCGAACACCGGCGTCACCACGGTGATGTCGGGCAGATGCGTGCCGCCATTGTAGGGCGCGTTGAGAGCAAAAACGTCGCCGGGATGGATATCACCCGAATTCAGGCGGATGACGGTTTCGACCGAGCGGTCCATGGACCCCAGATGCACCGGCATGTGCGGCGCGTTGGCGACCAGCGCGCCATGGCGGTCGAACACGGCGCAGGAAAAATCGAGCCGCTCCTTGATGTTGACGGAATAGGCGGTGTTCTGCAGCGTGACGCCCATCTGCTCGGCGATCGACATGAAAAGGTTGTTGAAGACCTCGAGCATCACCGGATTGGCTTCGGTGCCGAGCGCCGCCTGCCGCGCCTTTTTCTCTATACGCCGCAGCAGCACGTGGTTCCTGGCCGTGATCTCGGCCTGCCAGCCCGGCTCGACGACGATGGTCTGGTTCGGCTCGATGACGAGCGCGGGGCCTGCCACCTTGTGACCGGGCTTCAAATCCTCGCGCCGGAAGATGCCGGCATCGCGCCAGGCTCCGTCGGCGAAGAATTGCCGGGACTGCCAGGGGCTTGCCACTTGGTCTTCGAGCCCTGATTCACTTTCGTCGCGGCCGGCGGTCCCGACATCGCTGCCTTCGACGCCGACTGCCTCGACGATCATCGGCTTGTCTTCGTAGACGAAGCCGAATTGCGCCTTGTGCGCGGCCTCGAAATCGCTCCTGGCGCGCAAAATCGAGCCGTGCTCGAAGTTGACCGGCAAAGTTGTGTCGGTGCCGTCATAACGGATCTGCAGGACCGGCTTTGAGGCGATGGCGTCTTGCGCAATGCCTTGCACTGCAAGCTCGGCGATGACGCCCTGGTGCAAGGTCGCAATCAGGTCCTCGATCGAGGAGCGGGACTCTTCGGCGAGCGGCTTCAGCAACGCCTGCTGGCGCGAGGCGAAAACCGTCGACAGCCCGATGCCGTAAGCCGAAAGCAAGCCGGAGAAGGGGTGGATAAGCACCGCTTCCATGCCGAGCGCATCGGCGACGAGGCAGGCATGCTGGCCGCCGGCGCCACCGAAACAGTTCAAGAGATATTCAGTGACATCGTAACCGCGCTGCACCGAAATCTTCTTGATGGCGTTGGCCATGTTCTCGACGGCGATGGTGACGAAACCCTCGGCCATCGCTTCGGGCGAGCGTTCATCGCCGATCTCGGCGGCTAAAGCCGCGAATTTTTCGCGCACGGCGGCGACGTCGAGCGGCTGGTCTTGACCGGGGCCGAAGATCGCCGGGAAGACGTCGGGCTGCAGCTTACCGAGCATGACATTGGCGTCGGTGACGGCGAGCGGGCCGCCGCGTCGATAAGCGGCCGGGCCGGGATTGGCGCCGGCGGAGTCCGGGCCGACGCGGAAGCGACCGGCCTCGTAATGCAGGATCGAGCCACCGCCGGCCGCGACCGTATGAATACGCATCATCGGCGCGCGGATGCGAACGCCGGCGACTTCAGTGTCGAAGGCGCGCTCGTATCCGCCGTCATAATGGGCGACGTCGGTCGAGGTGCCGCCCATGTCGAAGCCGACGACCTTGTCGAAGCCGGCGAGCTTCGCCGTCTCGACCATGCCGACGACGCCGCCGGCCGGGCCGGAAAGCAGCGCATCCTTGCCCTGGAACATGTCGGCGGCGGTCAACCCGCCCGATGACATCATGAACATCAGCCGCGGGCCGGCGCCCAATTCTCCCGCCACCCTTTGCACGTAGCGTGACAGGATCGGCGACAGATAGGCGTCAACCACCGTGGTGTCGCCACGACCGACCAGCTTGATGAGCGGCGAGACCTCGTGGCTGACCGATATCTGGCTGAAGCCGATCTTGCGACAGACTTTCGCGACTGCCTTTTCATGGTCGGGATATTTCCAGGCGTGCATCAAGACGATGGCTACCGCGTCGATGCCGTCGGCCTTGGCCTGCTCGATGGCCGGGCGGCAGGCGGCGATGTCGAGCTGGCGCTCGACGGACCCGTCCACGCGCACGCGCTCGTCGATCTCTACCACCCGCTCATAGAGCTGTTCGGGCAGGATGATCTCCTTGGCGAAAATATCCGGCCGCGCCTGATAGGCGATGCGCAGCGCGTCGCGAAAACCCCTGGTGATGAGCAGCAGCACGCGGTCGCCCTTGCGCTCCAGCAGCGCGTTGGTAGCGACAGTGGTGCCCATTTTTATGTCGCCGATGCGCTCCGCGGGGATGGCGGAGCCGGTTTTCAGTCCAAGCAGTTCGCGGATGCCCTGGATAGCGGCATCGGCATAGGCCTCAGGGTTCTCCGACAAAAGCTTGCGGGGATGCAGTCGGCCTTGCGGATCGCGGCCGATGATGTCGGTGAAGGTCCCGCCCCGGTCGATCCAGAAATCCCATTTGTTGTTGGCTGCGGCGTCCTGCATGCTGCTTATCCGTTACCTGCGACAACCCGTTCTGTTAGTTCGCCGTTTTGGCCCCGGCAACCATGCGCTTGGTGTTACACATGGAAACGCAACGTTACGAAACCCAGGTCAGATTTCTGCATTTCCTCTGCGACGTTCACCGAAACGTGAGCGTTTGCTGAAGGAGAGATACCATGAAGAAGCTTATTCTGGCGTCTGTTTCGGCGCTCGCCCTGCTGGGGGTCGCGGCTTGCAGCGACAGCAGCACCGACAACACCACCACGCAGAGCACCAACCCGCCGGCCAACGAACAGCCAATGAAGCCGGCTACCCCTGACCCTTCGAAGCCTGCTGAACCGGCTCCGGCAACACCTCCTGCTGCGCCCGCGCAGTAGAAGTTCATCCACTGAAATCAGGAAGGCCGGCCCCTGTGCCGGCCTTCCTTTTGGCGGGACTGTCCCCCAAGTCGATCGACCTGCGGCATCGTCCCGGCTTGATAGCGGTGCCCGGTTCGCACTAAGAAGCCGCATGTCGATTTGGGACCGCCTCGGCGACTTCATCGCTCGTGTTTCGTCGTCGGCGTCCTCGGGCGTCGGCGATGTCGTCGAAGCCGTGCGGACCGTGTACTCGGGCGACCCGGATCTACGCCGGCGCGTGGCCTTCTCGGTGGCGATGATCGCGCTTTCGGCCAAGATGGCGAAGGCCGACGGCATCGTCACCCAGGACGAGGTGAGGGCCTTCCAGGAAATCTTTGAGGTGCCGCCGAGCGAAACGCGCAATGTGGCGCGCCTCTATGACCTCGCCAAGCGCGATGTTGCCGGATTTGAAATCTACGCCCAGCGCATGTCGCAGCTTTGCGGTTCCGGTCATGCGAATTGCAAGATGCTGGAAGACATACTCGACGGGCTGTTCCACATCGCCAAGGCGGATGGCCTGGTTCACGAGAGGGAAGGGCAATTCCTGCATCGCATCGCCGAGATTTTTCAGATCGATGAGGCGCATTACCAGGCGATCCTGGCGCGCCACGTCAATCTGGGCGCCGCCGATCCCTATGTGGTTCTCGGCGTCGAACGCGGGAAGCCATTCGAGGAGGTCAGGAAGCGTTATCGCAAGCTGATCTCCGACAACCATCCCGACCGGCTGATCGCGCGCGGCCTGCCGCAGGAATTCATCAAGATCGCCACGACAAGGGTCGCTGCGATCAATGCCGCCTATGAGATGATCGAACGGGGCCTCAGGCACGTATGAGCGGTTTCTTGCCCGACCAGCCGGGTGCCGAGGTCAGGCTATCGCCGAATTTCGGTCCGCGACGCGAGACACTCAGGCCCGACATGATCGTGCTGCACTATACCGGCATGCCGACGGGGCCCGGCGCCGAGGCCTGGCTGTGCGATCCGGCAAGCGAGGTATCCTCGCATTATCTTGTCCATGAGGACGGCCGCATCGTGCAAATGGTGCGCGAAAGCGACCGCGCCTGGCATGCCGGCAAGAGTTCATGGTTCGGGTGCACCGACATCAACTCCTGCTCTGTCGGCATCGAGATCGTCAACCCCGGGCATTCGCTGGGCTACAAAACCTTCCCGAAGCGGCAGATCAAGGCCGTGATCGATTTGTGCGTGGGGATCGCTGACCGGCATTCCATTCCACCGCAAAGGGTGCTTGCGCATTCCGATGTGGCGCCGGGACGCAAGGTCGACCCGGGCGAGAAGTTTCCCTGGAAGGCGCTCTTTGCGGCCGGCGTCGGTCATCTCGTTCCCGCGGCCCCGATCAAGATGGGCGCGGCGCTGAGGGCGGGCGACGCAGGTGCTGACGTGGAAGCCCTGCAGTCGATGCTGGCGCTTTACGGCTACAGCGCCGAGATATCGGGTGTCTTCGACCGCCAGACGGAAATCGTGGTGGCGGCGTTTCAGCGGCATTTTCGACGGCGGCTCGTCGACGGCGTGGCGGACGGTTCGACGATCAGCACGCTCCAAAGGCTGCTGGCTGCGGTAAAGGCAGCCTCTTCCAAATAGCCGGTCAAGCTGACTAAATTACAATTTGTCATACAAAGTGAATTGCCTCGCCTTTATTGGCGCCAATTCGGTCTCCAAACGCATCTCCCGCAAGTTGTCGGGCATCTATCCCTTCAAGATGCTCCGGTGTTGGATTGGCCTCGCCGCGTGAATTCTTCGCGCGGTTCTAACAGAACAGGAATACATGCAAAGATTGACCGTTGTAGCGGCAGCCGTTGCTGCCGGAGTGATGACTTTTGCCTTCAGCCCAGCGAACAGCGCCCCCCTGAGCCTCCGGGCGGCGGACAATGGGTTTGCTGCGACCGCCTCAAAGCCCAAGGCTGCGCCAAGCGCCAAGACTTCGACGACCAAGAGAGCTGCCCCGGCGAAGGTGCAGAAAGCCGCCGCAGCGCGGTCCGCGAAATCAAGAGTCAAACGCTACGCAAAGCGCAGCAGGCAAACCATCAACCTGACCGCGACAGCTTCCATCCGTCCTGAAAAGCCCGCCTTGTCTTCTTCGGCAACTGGCGACGGCCAATATTCGGCGATCATCGCCCGCTATGCGGCAAGCTACGGCGTGCCGGTGTCGCTGGCCAAGGCCGTCATCACGATCGAGAGCAACTTCCGGCCCAACATGGTCGGCGGCGCCGGCGAGATCGGCCTGATGCAGATCAAGCCGGCGACGGCCCGGATGATGGGCTATACCGGTTCGGTCAAGGGACTGTTCGATCCCGACACCAACATCAAATACGGCATGAAGTACCTCGCCATGGCGCAGGGGCTAGGTGGCGGCACCACCTGCGGTACCATCCTCAAATACAATGCCGGCCATGGGGCGACGCGGATGAATCCGATTTCGGCCGCCTATTGCAGCAAGGTGAAGGTGCAGATGGCAGCGCTCGGTTCGCCTGTCTAAGCGGGACAGTTGCCTTTTTTGTTGCGTTTTCAGGCGCGAATCCCTTTATACGCCCTTGTCAGCTGGCCGGGCGGCCGCGCCCGCAAGAGCCGAAAGGCTGCGGGTGAGGAAAGTCCGGGCTCCATGGAGACACGGTGCCGGCTAACGGCCGGCGGGGGAGACCCCAGGGAAAGTGCCACAGAAAGCAAACCGCCGCGGCATTTGCCGCGGCAAGGGTGAAAGGGTGGGGTAAGAGCCCACCGCGCGACTGGCAACAGAAGCGGCACGGCAAACCCCACCGGGAGCAAGACCGAATAGGGGCGGTGCGAAGGGAAACCTTCGAGGGCTGTTTCCGGCCCACCGCCCGGGTAGGTTGCGTGAGGCGCATGGCGACATGCGCCCAAGATGAATGGCCGCCACGTTCCCGCGCCGCAAGGCGTGGGGGCCATACAGAACCCGGCTTACAGGCCAGCTGGCATTTTCCTCTACAGCGCTCCGAGCCGCTCAGCCGCCAAGCCGTCCAAAGACGCCTCGATCGCCTGCCAGAGCTCTTCCACCGGCTCGCAGCCGACGGCCAGCCGCACGAAGCCGGGCGGCACGGCATCGCCGCGCTTCGATCGCCGCTCGGCCGATGTATGGACGCCACCAAACGAGGTCGCCGATTCAATCAGCGCGCAGTTGTTGATGAAATCCTCGGCCTTCTCTTCCGAAGCCAGTTCGAACGAGATGAGAAAGCCGAAGCGCTCCATCTGGGCACGCGCCAGATTGTGCGAGGGGTCGCCCTCAAGGCCTGGAAAGCGCAAGCCGCTCACGGCGCGATGCCCCTTGAGCCGGCGGGCGATCGTTTCCGCCGAGGAGCACATGCGATCGTACCGCACCTCAAGTGTTTCAAGGCCGCGATGCACGAGCCAGGCCTCGAACGGCCCGGGAATGCCGCCGGCGGTTTCTCGCCAGTCCCTGACCTTGGCGATAATATCCGGATCGCGGCTGGCGACATGGCCGAACAGCACATCCGAGTGACCGTTGATCGCCTTGGTGTCGGCCGAGACCACGATGTCGGCGCCAAGGTCGAGCGGGCGCTGGCCGAAGGGCGTCATCGTCGTGTTGTCGACGATGAGGAGCGCACCTTGTTCGTGGGCGGTCTTGGCGACGGCGGCGATGTCGCAGATATCCAGCCTTGGGTTCGAGGGGGTTTCGACGAAGACCAGCCGGTAGCCGGCGAAGCCGCCGTCGAGCATGCTCGATGTCGGCCTCACGTCATAGGCGATGCCGAGCGGTTTCAGGAAATGCTCCGCCAGAGCCCGCGTCGTGTGGTAGCCGTCCGAGGGCAAGAGGATGCGGTCGCCAGATTTGACCAGCGCAAAGAACGTTGCCGAAATCGCCGCCATGCCCGACGGAAAGGCGACGCACTGCGCATCTTCGAGATGACCAAGCGCATGCTCGACCGCGTGCCATGTCGGATTGCTGAAGCGGCCGTATTGATCGAAGCCCGTCGCGTCGCCCGGCGAATGAAAGATCGAGGCCATTGTCAGCGGCAAAGGGATGGGATCGCCCTTGGCTAAATCGCCGCTGCGCAGATGGGCAAGTGTCGCGGCGCGTGACTTCGCGGTTTCGGACATTGGGCGCATTCCTTCGCTGAACTGACGTCCGAACGCTAGGCGTGGCGGCCCTTCGCGGCAAGCCGCGTCCTTTTGGGCCAGAGCCTTCTAAACGCTTCGTTAGGCTTAATGGACGATAAAGACGAGACGTGCCGCGAGCCTGCGCTTTTAGGTTGTGGCATGCGTGTTTGTGATGCCTCTTCCCGTTGACGCCCACATTACCCCATGATATCCCATTCCCATCAAGCTTTCGTTCCGCGTCAGGGTGAAGCGTACGCCAATCGGGCAGTCGCGGCGGCTGCGCGTTTGCCGGTTTTCGCCTTGGTGAATGAAGCGATTTGTCGCGAGGCGATGCGCGGCGGCGGCGCGGAGAAAAACATGGGCAGGGGTGCGGCGGCGACAGCGGCTGTAAGGCGTAGTGGACCGATTTCTGTCAAACGCAATAAACAGGATCGATGCGAAGGGGCGGGTATCCGTTCCGGCGCATTTCCGTTCGGTCGTGCAGAAACGTGGCTATGCGGAACTCTATGCGCTACGCTGCCTCGACCTTCCGGCGATGGACGTCGGCGGGCTCGATCTGCTCGACCGCTACGAGCAGCGGATCGCGCTGGAAGATCCCTTCCTGCAGACGGCGGACGATATGTCCTTCTTCTGCCATGGCGACGGGACGTTCCTGAAACTCGACCAGGACGGCCGCATCACGATGACCGATTTCATCCGCGAGCACACGGGCATCTCGAACGAGGTGGCCTTTGTCGGCCGCGGCAATTTCTTCCAGATCTGGGAGCCGGGCCGGCTTGCCGCCTATGGGGCGCAGGCTCGAGCCAGGCTTTTGCAGCTTCGGCAGGGGACGAAGCCCGGGGAGCGACCGGAATGATGACTGGCCACGGCGATGATCCTCACGCCGTTGGCGGACTGGTCCGTCACATTCCGGTCCTCCTTGCCGAAGTGCTGGAGGCGCTTGATCCCAAGGCGGGCGAGACGATCGTCGACGGCACGTTCGGCGCCGGCGGCTACACCACCGCCATCCTCGAGCGCGGCGCCTCGGTCGTGGCCATCGACCGCGATCCGGATGCGATCGCCGCGGGCAAGGCTCTGGAACAGCAGGCCGGCGGCAGGCTGAAGCTCGTTCAGGAGCCGTTCTCGACCCTGGACAAGCATGTCGAAAGCGCCGACGGCGTCGTGCTCGACATCGGCGTCTCGTCGATGCAGCTCGACCAGGCCGGGCGCGGCTTTTCCTTTCGCGCCGACGGACCGCTCGACATGCGCATGGCGCAGGCTGGCCTGAGCGCCGCCGACGTCGTGAACACCTTCAAGGCGGGCGACCTTGCCCGCATCTTCGGCTTTCTCGGCGAAGAGCGGCATGCCGGCCGCATCGCCCGCATGATCGAGGCCCGGCGCGAGAAGCGGCCCTTCGAGCGCACGCTCGATCTTGCCGACGCCATCGCCACCCATGTCGGCCGCGCGCCGAAGGACAAGATCCATCCCGCCACCCGCGTCTTCCAGGCGCTGCGCATCTTCGTCAATGACGAGCTCGGCGAGTTGGCGAGCGCGCTGTTCGCCGCCGAGCGGGTGCTGAAGCCGGGCGGCAGGCTCGCCGTCGTGACCTTTCATTCGCTGGAGGATCGCATTGTCAAGCGCTTCATCGCCGATCGCGCCGATGCGGCCAGCGGATCGCGTCATATGCCGGACGCGCCGGCGCGGCTGGCGACCTTCCGCAAATCCGGCGGCGGGGTGACGCCGGGAGAGGCCGAGATCGCCGGCAATCCGCGGGCGCGCTCGGCGAGGCTGCGCGCGGCAATCCGCACCGGCGCGCCTGCGCGCGCCGGTGACTCTTCGATTTTCGGCCTTCCAAAGCTTCCCGCCGTCGAGCGGCCGGGGGAGAGGTAAGCACGTGTTTCGCACCAGCGATATAGTCCTGATCGCCGTAATGGTCTCGGCGGCGGCATTGACCTACAAGACCAAGCGCGAGGCCGAGGACCAGCTGGCGGCGGTGCAGAAGCTGCAGGCGCAGATCCGCTACGAGGAAGACACAATCGATCTTCTCAAGGCGGACTGGAGCCTGCTCACCCAGCCGGCGCGGCTGCAGAAGCTTGCCGAAATCTACAAGTCGCAGCTCGGGCTCGAGCCGCTCAACGCCCACCAAATCGGCGGGCTCGACGACGTGCCGATGAAGCCGCTCAATATCGAGGACCTGTCGTCGCAGCCGCTCGGCGGCATGGCCGACAATTCGGGCAAAGGGCCGTCGGACGGCAAGGATCCGGTGGTGACCGGGAGCACCGTGCAATGATCAGCAGGCTTCCAGGGATCGGCAACCTGCTGAAGCGCCGAAGCAAGGCAGCTGAGGACGGCTCGATCGTCGTCGACGCCGCCCGCAAGGCAACCGGCGGCAAGGCCAAGACCCGCATCGTCATGACGATGGCGGTGTTCTTCACCATCTATTCGACGATTGCCGGCCGACTGGTCTATCTCGGCCTGCAGAATCCGGACAATTCGGGTGGTCCGCAGAGCCGCGTCACTGCATCGCGGCCGGACATCGTCGACCGCAACGGCGAGGTGCTGGCGACCGACATCAAGACGGCGTCGCTGTTCGCCGAGCCGCGCCGTATCGTCGACGCCGACGAGGCGATCGAGAAGCTCTCGACCGTGCTTCCCGAGATTGACTACGAGCAGACCTATCACAAGCTGAAGAGCGGCGCCGGCTTCGTCTGGCTGCAGCGGCAGCTGACGCCGAAGCAGCAGGCCGACATCATGGCGCTCGGCATCCCGGGTCTCGGTTTCCGCACCGAAAAGCGCCGCTTCTATCCGAGCGGCGAAACGTCATCCTACATTGTCGGGCTCACCAACATCGACAATCAGGGCATCTCCGGTATGGAGAAGTACATCGACGACCAGGGCCTGACCGATCTGCAGGCGTCAGGACTGGCGGTGGCCAGGGACCTGAAGCCGGTGAAGCTGTCGATCGACCTGCGCGTCCAGCATGTGGTGCGCGACGAGGTGGCGACCGGCATGGAGCGGTTCCACGCGATCGCGGCCGGCGCGGTGGTCCTCAATATCAAGACCGGCGAAGTGCTGGCCATGGCGTCGGTGCCGGATTTCGACCCCAACAATCCCTACAATGCTCAGGAAAAGGACCGGCTGAACCGTATGTCGGCCGGGCTCTACGAGATGGGCTCGACCTTCAAGAGCTTCACCACCGGCATGGCGCTCGATTCCGGCAAGGTGACGCTGGAGAGTCGCTTCGATGCGTCGCGCCCGATCAGGATCGGCCGCCAGACCATCCATGACTTCCACAGCAAAGGCCGTGTGCTTTCGGTGCCCGAAGTGTTCATCTATTCGTCCAACATCGGCTCGGCCAAAGAAGCCGAGGCTGTCGGCATCGAAGGGCATCGCGAGTTCCTGCATCGGCTAGGCGTGCTCGAAAAGATGCAGACGGAATTGCCGGAAGTGGCGCGCCCGACCGAACCGAAAGTATGGAAGCAGGTCAATTCGATCACCATCGCCTTCGGCCATGGCGTCTCGACAACGCCCCTGCAGACTGCCGTCGGCTGCGCCGCATTGATGAGTGGCTATTTGATCGAGCCGACTTTTCTGCCGCGCACGGCCGAGCAGGCGATGGAGGTGGCCAAAAGGGTGGTCAAGGACACAACGGTGGAAGGGATGCGCTATCTCTACGCACTCAACGCCGAGAAAGGCTCGGGCAAGAGCGCCAGGGTTCCGGGTTACCGCGTCGGCGGCAAGACGGGCACGGCGGAAAAGGTCGTTAACGGCCGTTATTCGAAAGAGAAGAATTTCAACGCCTTCGTCGCCGCCTTTCCGATGGACGATCCGCAATATATCGTGCTGACCATCGCCGATGAGCCGAAGCCGGAAAAGCCCGGCATGGGCGCCACCGCCGCCTCGAATGCCGGCATCATGGCAGGCAACATCATCAGGCGTGCGGCTTCGATGCTTGGCGTGAAGCCAGATTTCAGCCATGAAAATGGTGCAACGCTGGTTTCCTATCAGTGATTCTTGGGGCGCGCCGGCAACTGCGCGCTATTTTGTTGCGGTGAACGGGACTCAATGTATCTGAAAAATCTAGCCGGCATCCTGCCTGTCGAGGGAACAGCTTCCCCCGATCTGGAGGTTACCGGTCTCTCCTCCGATTCCCGCCAGGTAAGACCGGGCGTCGTTTTTTTCGCGCTCGCCGGCAGCAAGGCTGATGGCTCGACCTATGCCGCCGATGCCGCCGGCCGCGGCGCTGCCGCAATCGTGGCGGCCAAAGGCAATACAATCTCCGGTCTGTCGATCCCGGTTCTTGCCGTCGATGATCCCCGTCTGGCATTGGCGCTGAGCGCAGCGCGCTTCTTCGGCAAGCAGCCTCGGACGATGGTCGCCGTAACCGGGACCAGCGGCAAGACATCGG